>JANMYG010000235.1:0-8513 GCA_031381865.1 Betaproteobacteria bacterium
GCCCAAGCCGATCACACCGGTGTACCCGCCCGACAGCCCGCTGACCCGGATCAAGCGTGGTTGAAACGCGGCCGTCGATCCGATGCAGGCCCGCACTTTCGCACCATGTCGCTGACCGAACAACTTGAACGGTTCGCGCCCGCGAGCGCCCGCACGCCGCAAGGTGTGGTGCAGTTTCGCCGCGCCTGTTCGCCCGGATACACCGGCCCGGTGACACATGTGTTATTGCACGGTATCGGCTCGGCGTCGGCAAGCTGGCTGGCGCAGCTGCTGCAGGTCGGTGGCGCCGCCCTGCCCGCGTGCCAGGTCCTGGCGTGGGACGCGCCCGGTTATGGCGGCAGTGATCCGCTGCCGATGCCAACCCCGGGCGCGCTCGACTATGCGCTGCAGTGCTGGGCCTGGCTCGACGCGGTCCATGTCGACGCGCGCCGGCCGCTGACGCTGGTGGGCCACTCGCTTGGGGCGCTGGTGGCGGCGCGCGCCGCGTTGCTGGCGCCGGCGCGGGTGGCACGGCTGGTGCTGCTGGCGCCGGCCCAGGGTTATGCGAACGCCGCCGCGGCGGTGCGGGAACAGAAGTTGTCCGATCGGCTGGCGAATCTGGCCCAACTCGGCCCAGCCGGCATGGCCAGCAAACGCGCCAGCGCGATGCTCTCGGCCCATGCCAGCGCCGGGCAACTCGCCTTTGTCGAGCAGGTGATGGCCGCCATCCGGCCGCAGGGCTACACGCAGGCGGCGCACATGTTGGCCGGCGGCGACTTGTCGGCTGACCTGCTGGCGGTCGGTTGCCCGGTGACCATTGCCAGTGGCAGTGCCGACACCATCACGCCCAGCGACGGCTGCCGGGCGCTGGCGCACCAGGTCGGCGCGCGTTATGTGACGCTGGGCGAGGTCGGCCACAGCTGCGCGCTCGAGGCTGCCGCGCTGGTCAATGGCTTGCTCGGAATTGAAGCGGCCAGACCATGAGCGCAGCGCGGAACCGCTTCAAGCCAGCGAGCGTCCCCTTGGCGGGCAGCGAGCACATGCCATGCCGAGCCTGGGGGCGAACATCATGAGCGCAGCGCGGAACCGCTACACGCAAGCGAGTGCCCCCTCGGCGGGCAGCGACCACATGCCATGCCGGGCGTGGGGGCCAGCACCATGACAGACGGCCAGCCTGACGATCGTTACCTGGTGCCGGCACTGCAGCGCGGCATGCAGTTGCTGGGCCAGTTCTCGCGTGACCAGCGCGAACTGACCGGCGCCGAATTGTCGCGCCGCCTCGACCTGCCACGCGCCTCGGTGTTCCGCCTGCTGCAGACCCTCGAGCAGATGGGCTTTGTAGAGCGTATTGGCGACAGCGCCAACTACAAGCTGGGTATTGCCGTGTTGCGACTCGGTTTCGAGTACCTGGCATCGATGGAGCTGACCGAGCACGGGCGGCCGATCCTCGATGACCTGTGCGCCGCTACCGGCTTGTCGGCGCACCTTGCGGTGCGCGACGGCCGCGAAGTGGTGGTGGTGGCGAAGTCGGCCGGACGTTCGGTCATGTTCAACTCGATCCAGGTCGGCGCCCGCTTGCCAGCGCATGCCACCGTACTCGGCCGCGTGCTGCTGGCCGACCTGACGCTGGGGCAGCTTGCCGATCTGTACGCCGGCGTCAGGATCGAGGCGTTTTCCGCGCAGACGCCGACCACGGTGGCGGCCCTCAAGCGGATGGTCGACGCCGACGCGCAGCGTGGTTATGGCATCAGCCAGGGCGGATACGACGCCGGCATATCGACCGTCGCCGCGCCGGTATTCGATGAGCAGCACAAGGTGGCCGCGGTGGTGAACGTCACGGTGTCGGCCAATCGCATCGAGCCACGCACGATGGACAACCTGGTGGCGCAGGTATGCCAGGCGGCGGCCCGGCTGTCGCAACGCCTGAACCATCTGCCGGCTGCCGGCAGGCGGCCACCCGCGCGCCTGGAAGGCGAAGTTTCAAAGAAGGCGGACCTGGTTCCAGGTCGCGTCGCATCAAAAAGTTGATTCCATGACAAACAGTTCTGTGTCTATCACGGTGGGCGAACTCGCCGTGCGTTTCCTGGAGCAATGCGGCACCCGTGCCGCTTTCGGCGTGATCTCGATCCACAACATGCCGATCCTGGACGCCTTCAACACGCGCCAGCGGATCCGTTTTGTCTCGGCCCGTGGCGAGGCCGGCGCCTGCAACATGGCCGACGCTTATGCGCGGGTCACGGGCACTCTGGGCGTGTGTGTCACCAGCACCGGTACCGGTGCCGGCAACGCGGCCGGTGCGCTGGTCGAGGCGCTGACCGCGGGCACCCCGATGCTGCACCTGACCGGGCAGATCGAGTCGCCCTTTCTCGATCGCGACCTGGGCTACATCCACGAGCACCCGGCGCAACTGGCAATGCTCCAGGCAGTGGGCAAGGACGCCTTTCGGATCCGCAATCCGGCCACCGCACTGGCCACGCTGCGCGAAGCGGTCCGGATTGCGCAAACACCGCCGTGCGGGCCGGTCAGCATCGAAATCCCGATCGACGTGCAGAAGATGCTGCTCGCCCTGCCACCCGACCTGTTGCCCGTACCAAAGGCGACGGTGCAGCCGAGTCTGGCGGCGGTCGATGCGCTGGCCGGGCACCTGCTCCAGGCCAGACGCCCGCTGTTGTGGCTGGGCGGTGGTGCCCGAGGCGCGTCCCGCGCGGCATGGCGCCTGGTGGACATGGGCTGGGCCGTGGTGTCATCGGTGCAGGGCCGGGGTATCGTGCCGGAAGACCACCCGCAAACGCTGGGCTCGTACAACCTGCAAAAACCGGCCGAAGACTTCTACCACACCGTCGACGCCATGCTGACCGTGGGCTCGCGCCTGCGCAGCAACGAAACGCTCAATTACAAACTGCAGCTGCCGGCCACGCGTTACCGCATCGACGCCAATCTGCTGGCCGACAACCGTGGTTATGAGAGCCAATGCTTCGTGCACGGCGACGCGCAACTGACGCTCGACGCGCTGGCCGACCGGCTCGAAGGCCGCATGTCGGTCGACCCGCGACTGGCCGCCGACGTCCAGCGTGCCCGCGCCGCGGCCGCAACGCTGGTGGACGACACGCTCGGCGCCTATAGCAGGCTCAAGGACACGCTGGGCCAGGTTGCCGGCCAGGACATCTGGTGGGTGCGCGACATCACGCTGTCCAACAGCATGTGGGGCAACCGCGCGCCGGTGCTCAACCACCCGCGCGCCGGGGTCCATGCGCTCGGCGGCGGCATCGGCCAGGGCCTGGCGATGGCCATCGGCACGGCGATCGCCGACAGCACCCACGAGCTGGGCCGCAAGACCGTGGCGCTGGCCGGTGACGGCGGCTTCATGCTCAATGTGGGCGAACTCGCCTGCGCGGTGCAGGAAAACGCCAACATCGTGCTGCTGCTGATGAACGACAGCCGTTATGGCGTGATCCGGAACATCCAGGACGACATTTACGGCGGGCGCCACTGCTACGTGGAGCTGCACACGCCCGACTTCGCCCGGTTCTGCGCCAGCCTGAAGGTGACGCACTTCCGATTGGGCGGGCCGGAACAAGCGCGCGACGTGCTCACACGGGCTTTTGCCGCCAGCGGCCCGGTGGTGGTGGAAGTGGACATGCAGGCCTGGGGGCCGTTCGCCGCCAAATTCGCCGGCCCGATCCTCAAGAAGGACTAGGGTTTCCATGCGCAAGCTCACGCTGGTCGGTTTTGGCGCCATCGGGCGCGCCCTGTATGGGCGCCTGCAGGGGCATGCCCATCTGCTGGTGGACTCGGTCGTGGTGTCGCCGCACAGCATCGCCGAAGTCCAGTCCCTGGTCGCCCCTGGCGTCAAGGTCATGGCCACGGTACCCGACCACACCTACCTGCTGCTGGAGTGTGCCGGCCATTCGGCAGTGACGACCCATGTGCTGCACGCGCTGGAGAATGGCGTCGAATGCGCGGTGTTGTCGGTCGGGGCCTTGTCCGAACCGGGCTTGCCCGAGCAGCTGGCGGACGCGGCGCACCGCGGCGGCACCCAGATCCACCTGTTGCCGGGGGCCATGGGCGGCATCGACGCGATCGCCGCAGCCCGGCTGGCGGGCCTGCACTCCGTCATGTACACCGGGCGCAAGCCGCCACAGGGTTGGCGCGGCACACCCGCGCAGCAGCTGCTCGACCTGGACGGGCTGACCGCACCGACCGTGATTCTGGAAGCCAGCGCCCGTGAAGCCGCCCGCCTGTACCCGAAGAACGCCAACGTGGCGGCCACGATTTCGCTGGCTGGCCTGGGGCTGGACGCCACGCGCGTGTGCCTGATCGCCGACCCGACGGTGAGCGAAAACATCCACGAAATCGACGTGCTTGGCGAGTTTGGCGAGATGCGCATCACGCTGCGCGGCAAGCCGCTGGCCGGCAACCCCAAGACCTCGGCCCTGACGGTCCTGTCGGCGCTGCGTTTCCTGGAAAACGGCGTGTGTTCGATGACGATTTGAGCGACCCCCATGAACGAAAAAATACCGACCCTTGTCGCCGGGCAATGGCGCCACGCCTCCGGCCCCGAATACAGCACCGAATATCCGCACGATGGCAGCCGCGTGGCCACGCTGCATGCGGCCACGGCGGCCGATGTGGACGAAGCGGTGCAGGCGGCTGAAGCTGCGCGCCACCAGCCCGATTGGGCTGGCTTGAAGCCGCACCAGCGCGCCGCCATCCTGCACCGCATCGCGGCCGGTATCCGCGCGCGCGGCGAAGAGCTGGCCCAGTTGCAGCGGCTGGACAACGGCAAGCCGATCACCGAGACGCGCGCGCTGGTGGCCAGCGCGGCGGGCACCTTCCAGTATTTCGCCGCCGCCTGTGAAACCTTCGAAGACGCCGTGACGCCGCAGCGTGGCGACTACCTGTCACTGAGCCAACACGAGCCGCTGGGAGTGGTCGGCGCCATCACGCCGTGGAACTCGCCGATCGCCAGCGAGGCCCAGAAACTGGCGCCGGCGCTGGCGGCGGGTTGCGCCGTGGTGTTCAAACCGGCCGAGATCACGCCCCGCATGGCGATCGAACTCGGGCGCATTGCCGAGGCGGCCGGCGTGCCGAGCGGCATCGTGAGCGTGTTGCCGGGCAAGGGATCGGTGGTCGGTGACGCGCTGGTGCGCCACCCACTGGTCAAGCGGATTGCGTTCACGGGCGGCACCTCGGTGGGCCTGGGCATCGCCAGGCTGGCGGCCGAGAAGTTGATGCCGGTGTCGCTCGAGCTCGGAGGCAAGTCGCCCACCATCGTGTGTGCCGACGCCGATCTGGACCACGCCGTGGCCGGCGTGTTGTATGGCATCTTCAGCTCCACCGGCGAGTCCTGCATTGCCGGATCACGGGCCTTCGTGCATGTGACGGTGTACGACGAATTCAAGCGCCGCCTGCTGGCCGGAGCCCAGGCGCTGCGCGTGGGCGACCCGGCGCTGGAGAGCACCCAGATGGGCCCGCTGGTGAGTGGCAGCCACCGCGCCGGGATCGAACGTTATGTGCAGCTCGGCCTGGACGAGGGCGGAACGTTGCTGACCGGCGGCGCACGCCCCCCGGGCGGTGCCAACGGGGTCAACGAACAGGGCTACTACTATCGGCCCACGGTGTTCGAAGGCCTGGGCAACAGCGCGCGCATGTGCCAGGAGGAAATCTTCGGCCCGGTGCTGGCGCTGCTGCCGTGGAGCGATGAGGCTTCTCTGCTGGCCCAGTGCAACGACAACGTCTACGGCCTGGCCAGCGGCATCTGGACGCGCGACTACAAGACCGCGCTGCGCATCGGCCGCGCGCTCGACACCGGCACGGTCTGGATCAATACCTACAAGGTGTTTTCCATTGCCACTCCGTTCGGTGGCACCAAGCAAAGCGGCGTCGGGCGCGAAAAGGGCCGCGCGTCGATCGCCGAATACATGACGCAAAAAAGTTATTACTGGGGCACCAACGAATCGCCGCTGCCCTGGGCCGGGTTGGTGTGATGCACATCGGCCCACCGCTTGCCACCGACTGAGGACCACACGATGGATCTGGGTATTGCCGGACGAAAAGCGCTGGTCTGCGGCGCCAGCGCGGGGCTGGGTCATGCCTGCGCGCAGGCGCTGGTGCAAGAGGGTGTGCATGTGGTCATCGTCGCGCGTACAGAAGGCCCGCTGGTGGACGCCGCCGACCGGCTGGCGGCGTTGGGTGGCGGCCAGGTGGACTGGGTGGCGGCCGATGTAACCACCGTCGAGGGCCGTGCGCGCATCTTCGCGTCGCACCACGACTTCGACATCCTGGTGACCAATGCCGGCGGCCCGCCGCCCGGCGATTTCCGCAACTGGGACCGCGACACATGGATCCAGGCGCTGGACGCCAACATGCTGGCCCCGATCGAACTGATCAAGGCGACGGTGGACGGCATGATGGCGCGCGGCTTCGGCCGCATCATCAACATCACCTCGAGCGCGGTGAAATCGCCGGTCGATGGCCTGGGCTTGTCAACCGGCGCGCGCAGCGGCCTGACCGGCTTCGTGGCCGGCCTGGCGCGCAGCACCGTGGCGCGCGGCGTGACCATCAACAACCTGCTGCCCGGCACTTTCGACACGGTGCGCCTGGCCGGCAACTTTGCAGCGCAGGCGCAGCGCGAGGGCAGCACGCCCGATCAGGTGCGCGCCAACCGGCTGGCCAAACACCCGGCGCACCGCTTCGGCCGCGCCGACGAGCTGGGCCACACCTGCGCCTACCTGTGTAGCGTGCACGCGGGCTACATCAACGGGCAGAACATCCTGCTCGACGGCGGATCGTTCAGCGGGGTGTTCTGAGCCTTGGTGGGGCCGGCATCCTGCCCGTTGGTTGACAACTTTGATCGACGGCACTTCATCACCCGTCCAGGTCTTCGATGCCGAGCTCACCGAATTGCAGTGCCAAGTCCTCAAGCTCTTGGGTGTTCCCCTGGCCGCCTACCGACTTCCGGTCTGACCCGGAAATTCACGCCATATCCTCGACTCGACCTGCGGAAGGTAAGCCCGGAGTACATCGGCGTGCCCACCCTGGCCCCGCGCGTCGCCCCGGCACGCGGGCCACCGCTGTGGGACGACTGTGATGTGCAGGGCGCAGACGCAGTTGGTCTCGGGGAGGGTGCCCGGATCGAACCGGACTGGGGTGAGTCAGCCCAGACAGCGCCCGACGACACGCTCGATCAGCGCACCGATTGGTGAACGCGCAAACCGGCGATGCACACGCGCCGTGGGCCGCCCCGTGTCGGTCGAGCTGCCGGGCGCCGCAAAAGGCCGGGTGACCGTTGCATCGGGACCAAGCGAAGCCCAGCGTTCGTGTCGGCGCTGGCACAGTGCGGGTTTTGGGGATGGCCGCAGGTGCGACATTTGGCGGGTGCGATTTTTGGGCTCAGGCGGTTGAATTTCCTATCCTCTATCCTCCAAAGCAGCATAGGCCACGATCTCGATCTTCATACCCGGCACGACGAGACCGGCCACCGCGGCGCTGGATCGGTTGGGATAAGGCGCCACGAAGAATTCGCGGTATATGCCGTCGATGGCCTTCATGTCGGCCACGTCCAGCATATAGATCAGCACCTGGGTCACGTCGGCCAGAGTGCCACCGGCGGCCTCGACCGCGCGGCGCAGGTTGGCGAAGGTCAGGCGCGCCTGGTCTTCGATAGTGCCAGTGTCTATGGTCCCGTCCTGGCGCACCGGGCCGTGCGCGGTGAACAACAAGCCCCCGCCCTTGACCGCCCAGGAGAAGGGCGGGCTCAGCGCGGGCAGGCCGCAATCGACGACTTCTTTCATGACGCTCCTTTTCCCACGAGTTGTTGCAGGCCACGGTACCACGGGTGGCTGGCGTCGTTGAGGCTGGTATGGGTCTGGAAGTGGTCACTGCCGGCCTCGACACGGCTGTCCGCCGCGCCGCCCTGCAGCTGCAGCATGGCCAGCAGCCGGCGGTTGGATCGGATCACGCGTTCGCTGTCGCGCTCGCTGTGGCTCAGCAGCATCGGAACCCGGTTGCCCACGGTCCAGCACAGCGGGCTCATCACCGCGTCTTCTTCGGGTGTGCGCAGCACCATGGTGTAGACGCGTTCTTCCAGGCTGCCTACCGGTGGCGCGGGATGGTAGAGGTCCATGATGCCGCTGATCGGCAGACAGGCACGAATGGCATGCTCCGGTACGCCGGCTTTCAGGCGATCCGCCACACGCAGCGCCGTGAGCGCGGCCAGATGCCCGCCCGCCGAATGACCGGACAGGTAGAGCCGGTCCGGCGCGCCGCCAAGGCCGGCGATACTGCTGCCCAGCGCTTTCAGCAGCGCCAGGCCGTCGTCCAGCGCTGCCGGCAGCGGGTGCGCGGGCGCCAGACGGTAGGACGGCGCCACCAGCACCATGCCCAGCGCCACCACGTGTGGTGCCATGAAGGTCACGTAGTCGCTCGCGACGAGTTTGGCCAGCTTATCGGCATCGCCACCGACCGGGGACGCCGACAGCGCCGTCATGCAGGCCACCACGTCGGGCATCCTGAGGATTTCGTTGCAGTGGTTG
>JANMYG010000261.1:0-31979 GCA_031381865.1 Betaproteobacteria bacterium
CAGCACGATGTCGACGTGACTGCGGGCTTCGATGTCGTGCAGCCAGTCGCGCTTCTCGTTCATCAGGTACGTCGCGACGTCGACCGGCAACTGCGCGATGACCTTCGCGGTGCGGTCCTTGCGGGCCTCCTCGCCGATCAGTCGCAGCACCGCGAGCGCCAGCGATTCGACGCTGCGGATCACGCCCATGCCGGTGCAGCGCGGGCAGACGATGTTGGTCGATTCGCTGATCGACGGCCGCAGGCGTTGCCGCGACAGCTCGAGCAGGCCGAAGCGCGAGATCTTGCCCAGCTGGATGCGGGCCCGGTCCTGCTTGACCGCATCACGCAGCCGGTCCTCGACCGAGCGCTGGTTCTTGGTCGACTCCATGTCGATGAAGTCGATGACGATCAGGCCGCCGAGGTCACGCAGGCGCATCTGGCGCGCCACTTCGTCGGCGGCCTCCAGGTTGGTGCGGGTCGCGGTTTCCTCGATGTCGCCGCCGCGGAGGGCGCGCGCCGAGTTGACGTCCACCGACACCAGGGCTTCGGTGTGGTCGATCACGATCGCCCCGCCGCTGGGCAGCTGCACCGTGCGGGCGTAGGCCGATTCGATCTGGTGTTCGATCTGGAAACGCGAGAACAGCGGCGCGTCGTCGCGGTAGCGCTTGACCCGCGCCGCGTGTTCGGGCATCACGTGGGCCATGAACTGCTGCGCCTGGTCGTACACGTCGTCGGTGTCGATAAGGATGTCGCCGATATCGTGGTTGAAGTAGTCGCGGATCGCGCGGATCACGAGCGAGGACTCCTGGTAGATCAGGTACGCGCCTTTGCCGCCTTTGGCCGCGCCGTCGATCGCGTTCCAGAGCTTGAGCAGGTAGTTCAAATCCCATTGGAGCTCCGGCGCGCTGCGGCCGATGCCGGCAGTGCGGGCGATGATGCTCATGCCGTTGGGGTATTCGAGCTGGTCCAGCGCTTCCTTGAGCTCGGCCCGGTCGTCGCCTTCGATGCGCCGTGACACGCCGCCACCGCGTGGGTTGTTGGGCATCAGCACCACATAACGACCCGCCAGCGACACAAAAGTCGTGAGTGCGGCGCCCTTGTTGCCACGTTCCTCTTTTTCGACCTGCACCAGCAGTTCCTGGCCTTCGCGGATCGCATCCTGGATCCGCGCCTGGTTGGCTTGCACGCCCTGGGCGAAATAGGTGCGCGAAATCTCCTTGAACGGCAGAAAGCCGTGGCGGTCCTCGCCGTAGTCGACGAAACACGCCTCCAGCGACGGCTCGACGCGGGTCACCACCGCCTTGTAAATGTTGCCCTTGCGCTGCTCGCGGCCTTCAATTTCTATTTCGTAGTCGAGCAGCTTCTGCCCGTCCACAATCGCCAGCCGGCGTTCTTCAGCCTGGGTAGCGTTGATCAGCATCCGTTTCATGGGTATCGTTCCTTTTCCTGCACCGAGCGCGACCGGCGCGGCGCAACAGCCGCGACAGACGCGCTCCTGGTCTTGCGACCAATCACATGCTCATGACGAGCAAACGATGCCTGAGCGAGCGGTTCGATTCGATGGGAACTGCCAGGGGCCGGCGACTCAGATGGCGAGTCGTGGCGTTGGCACGGGGACGCGGGCGAGGGGATGCTGCTGTGAGCAGACGTCAAGCAACTGGGCGCCGCTGGCCCTCGTTGCGGGCGCCAACGGCCGATCCATGCCCATAAACAGCGCAAGAAGGCGCCGCAGGCAGGTAAAAATCAGGCCCATCAACACAAACATTTCGCTCAAATCCATCTGCCAGCTGGCCGCTGACAGATCTTGGTATTCCATATCGTTGATTCGAATCGCCGGCGTACCCGCCCGCCACGTCGACCATCGCAAGCAATTGGCTTGCGGTCTGTCGTCGTGGCAATCTGGTGGCATCGACCTTCCAGCGAGGCCCAAGAGTTGACGGTGGACTAAACTCCAGACAAATCAACCACTTGCAACGCGTCGCTAGTGAAACACATTATAGGGGCCAATCCACGAGCCGAACGCCCCGAAGTCAAAACCTTGCTGGTCGACGAAGAGGACGCGGGGCAGCGACTCGACAACTTTCTGGTGCGCCACCTCAAGGGCGTCCCCAAGACCCACGTCTACCGGATCATCCGCAGTGGCGAAGTCCGGATCAACAAGGGGCGCGCAACGGTTGACCGCCGGGTGGAGGCGGGTGATCTGATCCGGTTGCCGCCGGTTCGAACTTCCCAGCGCGCGACAGCCAAGGCGCTCGCCATGGCGGACGGCGCCGCGGGCGGCGGTTGCGGTGTGGCGGAACGGGCGGCGCCGGGGCGCGAATTTCCGGTGTTGTTCGAGGATGACTTCGTGCTCGCCATCGACAAGCCGGCGGGCGTTGCAGTGCACGGGGGATCGGGCGTCAGTTTCGGCGTCATCGAGCAACTGCGCATGGCGCGGCCCGATGCCAGATTCCTGGAACTGGTGCACCGACTCGACCGCGAAACCAGCGGCATCTTGCTGGTCGCGAAAAAACGCAGTGCCCTTAAACGCCTGCAGGACCAGTTTCGGGAGCGGGAAACCGGCAAGACCTACCTGGCGCTGGTGGTGGGACAGTGGCCGGCCAGCCTCAAGGTGTTGGACCGGCCGCTGCACAAGTTCCTGCTGCCGGACGGCGAGCGGCGCGTGAAGGTCGTCGCCAAAGACCATCCAGACGCGATGGCGTCGATCACGCTGGTAAAAAGGCTTCGGTCGGGCGAGGGCTTCACCCTGCTGGAGGTGACCATCAAGACCGGGCGCACGCACCAGATACGGGTCCATCTCGCCGCCGAGGCCAGGCCCATCGCAGGAGATGAAAAGTACGGGGATTTTGCGTTGAACAAGGCGCTGCAACGGCCGGGCGCAGCGGTCCCGCTGCGACGGATGTTCCTGCACGCATGGCGGTTACAGTTCGACCATCCTGTCAGCGGTGAGCGAATGCAGTTGCTGGCGGACATGCCCCCAGACCTTAGGCGATTTCTCGACCATGTTGCCCCCGAACCATCCTGACACGTCGCCGGACATGGCACCGGTTCACCGTCCGGACCGGAAATTCGACCTGATCGCGTTCGATTGGGACGGTACGCTTTTCGATTCCACAGCCATCATCACGCGCTGCATCCAGGCTGCGGTGCGCGACGTGGGTGGAACCGTGCCGACCGACCAGGCTGCGTCGCATGTGATCGGCATGGGATTGATGCAGGCGCTGGCGCATGCGGCGCCCGATGTGCCAAAGGAAAGATACGCCGAACTGGGTCAGCGCTACCGCCACCACTACATGGCGCACCAGGACGACATCAGCCTGTTCGGCGGCGTCCTGCCAATGCTGGCTGAACTCAAATCACGCCGGTACTGGCTGGCAGTGGCGACCGGCAAGAGCCGCCTGGGACTCGATGCGGCGCTGCGCGCGGTCGAGTTGCAGGGGGTCTTCGACGCTTCGCGCACTGCCGACGAGACCGCCGGCAAGCCGCATCCGCGCATGCTGCTCGAATTGATGCACGAATTCAGCCTGGAGCCGTCCCGCGTGTTGATGATCGGCGACACCACCCACGACCTGCAGATGGCGGCCAACGCCGGCTGCGCCAGCGTCGGCGTCAGCTACGGCGCCCACGATCCCGCGGCGTTCGAGGTGCTGGAGCCGCTGTTCGTGGCACATTCGGTGGTCGAGCTCCGTGCCTGGCTGCTGCGCAGCGCCTGACCGGGCGCCATGTCGAAGTCGATTCCACTGTGCAATTCGGCCGCGCTCGCGGATGGCGGCGTGGCCGTGCCGTTTGACGTGATCTACCAGGGGCAGACCTGTCGTGCGTTCGTGGTTCGATATGACGGTCAGGCCCATGCCTACCTGAACCGTTGCAGCCACGTGCCGATGGAAATGGACTACCAGCCGGACCGCTTCTTCGATTCCACCGGGCACTGGCTGATCTGTGCGACCCATGGCGCCATGTACCACCCGCAGACCGGTGCCTGCCTTGGCGGGCCGTGCCGGGGCGGGCTGGTCAAGATCGGGCTCGACGAGGCCAACGGCGTCGTGCGCTGGCATACTGCCCACAACCTGAAACCCGTTGAGTTTTGACATGACCGACCCCAAAGAGCAATCAAATCCGGATCCCGCGCCACCTGCCACGCCACCGGCCGCAGCACCTGAGACCACGGCGGCGGCGTTGCCCGTCGGCGGCGCCGAACCATCGAGCGGCGGCGGAAATACGCTCGGCACCGCGGGCTGGGAGCGGGTGGCACTGGAGAAGCTGGCATTTGGCGCCCTCGAGGAGCAGCGTACCGCCAGACGCTGGCGCACATTTGTGCGGATGTCGTGGCTGCTGTTCCTGGTCGTGCTGGCGTGGATTGCGGTACACCGCGCCGGCCCTTCGACCGATGTTTCGGCGCCGCACACGGCGATGGTCGAGATCAGGGGCGAAATCGCATCCGGTGGTGGCGCAAGCGCCGACGTCGTGACCACGGCCGTGCGCGCGGCCTTCGAGGACGAAGGCGCACTGGCGGTCGTGTTGCTGATCGATTCGCCGGGTGGCAGCCCGGTGCAGGCCGGCATCATCAACGACGAACTGCGACGGCTGAAGGCCAAACACAACAAGCCGCTCTACGCGGTGGTGGAGGAGACGTGTGCGTCTGCGGCCTATTACATTGCGGTCTCGGCGGACCGGATCTTCGTCGACAAGGCGAGTGTGGTCGGCAGCATCGGCGTGCTGATGGACGGTTTTGGTTTCACCGGGCTGATGGACAAGCTGGGTATTGAGCGCCGCCTCATGACGGCGGGTGAAAACAAGGGTTTTCTGGACCCATTCAGCCCGCAAACCGAACGCCAGCGGCTATTCACGCAAGCGATGCTCAATCAGATCCACCAGCAGTTTATCGACGCGGTCAAGGTCGGACGGGGCAAACGGCTGAAAGAAACACCAGATACCTTCAGCGGCTTGTTCTGGACCGGCCAGCAGGCCATCGAACTCGGGCTCGCCGACCAACTGGGTGGCCTGGACTTTGTCGCGCGCGAAATCGTGAAGGCCGAGGACATCGTCGACTACACGCGGCGCGAGAATGTGGCCGAGCGGCTCGTGAAACGTTTTGGCGCGTCGATCGGCGACGGCGCGATCAGGGCGTTGCGGTCGTTTCCGGCGCTGCACTGACCAGCTGGCAGTGGCTTGGGGCCAGCCGCCGGTCGCCGCGGCCGCACAACTTATCGGCCGATCGCGAAAACCGCCGGAGTGGAGTTGTCCGGCGGTGACCAACGCCCATCGCGCCAGCGGGCGACGCTCGCGCAGCGGGTGTTCGCGATCGGCAAGGTCAATCCGCTGCTGACTGCGAGCCGCGTCGCGGGCGCCAGGGTTTGCAGCAGGGTCTGCATCAGCGCGGCATTGCGGTAAGGCGTTTCTATGAACAGCTGGGTTTGGCCGTCCTTCAGCGCCATGGCTTCGAGTTCGCGCACACGTCGTACGCGTGCCGCAGCATCCTGCGGCAGATAACCGACGAAGGCAAAGTTCTGGCCATTGAGGCCGCTGGCTGCCAATGCCAACAACAGCGACGCCGGGCCAACCAGCGGGACGACGCTCAACCCCAGATCGTGCGCCGCGCGCACAACCGAGGAACCAGGGTCGGCGATCGCCGGCATTCCGGCTTCGCTGACCAAACCCACGTCATGGCCGCTCAGGGCCGGCGCCAGCAGAGGGCGGGCGTCAAACTCGCCGTTGTGGTCGCCCTTCTTGTGCACGGCGCGCGGGAGTTCCTGAATATGCAGCGCCTGAAGCTTGTGCGCCAGAGGCTGCAGCGCGTCAACCCGCGCCAGATAAGCCCGGGTCGAGCGCGCGTTCTCGGTGATCCAGTATTGCAGCCTGGCAGCGGCGGACAGTGTTGCCACCGGCATCACGTCCTGCAAAGGGGCCAGCTCGCGACAACCATGATCCAGCGGAGCCGGCACCAGGAAAAGCCTGCCGGGCACCGGCATGACGGTCGCGGATGACACCGCGTGTGCGCGAGGCCCCGTGCTCATTGGGGTACCTTCGCCCTGCGCGATGTGCCGCGAGCTCGCGTGGGGGCGGCCCGGCGCGGCGCTCACAAAAGGTCCAGCCCGGCGGAGCGCAACATGCGGCAGGTGCGGATCAGGGGCAAACCGACCAGGGCGGTCGGATCATCGTTGTCGATCGCGTCTAGCAGGGCGATGCCGAGTCCTTCGCTCTTCGCGCTACCCGCACAATCGTAGGGCTGCTCGGCGAGCAGGTAGGTCTCGATGGCGGCGTCACTGAGGTCCCGAAAACGCACACGCACCTGCGCCAGGTCCATCTCGGCGAACTTCGCCTCGGCACAGACGACTGCCACCGCGGTCTGAAATATGACCAACCGGCCGCTCATGCGGCGCAGTTGTGCGGCAGCGGCGTCATGGGCCACGGGCTTGCCGATCGCGCTGCCGTCCAGGTCGGCGACCTGATCGCAACCAATGACGATCGCGCGTGGAAACCGCGCCGCCACCGCGCGCGCCTTGGACATCGCGAGCCGACAAGCAAGTTGTTGCGGGCTCTCGGTCTCACCCGGCGTTTCGTCGACCTCCGGCGCCACAACGTCAAATGGAATGCGCAGCCGGGAGAGCAGCTCGCGCCGATACGGCGAAGTCGAGCCCAGGATGAGTGGACGATTCGAGGGGGGTGGCATCCGCCGATTCTCTTACACTGCAAAGATGAAACATGCGCCTGGCGCCTACCGTATCGACCCGCGTGCTTTCGCACAGTCTTCGGGGCGCCTGGCCGCCACCGATGTGCTGGCCAGATACGGGCGGATTGTGCGGGAGTGCGAGGGTCGCGGGGCCGATGTGCCGGTCGGCTGGTCGGCGCAGGGTGAACTGCGCGAGGATGCGTCGGGGCAGCATCAGGTCTGGCTGCACCTGCACGTCGACGCGACGCTTCCGATGTCATGCCAGCGTTGCCTGGAGCAGGTCGCCATACCGCTGGCGGTCGACCGATGGTTTAGATTCGTGGCTGACGAGGCGGCCGCGGCGGCACAGGATGACGATGTCGAAGAAGATTTGCTGGTGCTTGCCGCAGAGTTCGACCTCCAGCAATTGGTCGAAGATGAAATGCTGTTGGCGCTCCCCCTGATCGCGCGTCACGATGTTTGTCCCGGGCCGGTGCGCTTGGCCGCGGCTGACCCTGGGTTTGATTCGGCGGCACCCCAGCGGCCCAACCCGTTTGCGCAGCTGGCAAGGCTGAAGCGGGACCAGGGTGGGGGCGCCAAGTAGTTGCGCTATAATTATGGGCTTCGCGCTGGAAACCTGCGGCGCGCATCTACCAACCCGTTGCGGCGCGCGTCGCCGCACAAAAGCTGAAGGAGCGGATCATGGCTGTCCAGCAAAACAAGAAATCACCTTCCAAGCGCGGCATGCACCGGTCCCACAACGCGCTGGTGGTCCCAGGCATCGCGGTGGAGCCCACCACAGGTGAGACCCATCTGCGGCACCATATCAGCCCCACCGGTTTCTATCGCGGCCGCAAAGTGATCAAGACCAAGTCCGAAGCCTGACGCAGTCTCATGACAATGGCCCGATGCTATCTGCAAGGTAGCATCGGGCCATTGTCATGATGGGCCGCGCCGGAACTCCTCGTCCAGTTGGCGAGAACGATTGCCGATGACCACGATCGCTGTCGATTGCATGGGAGGCGACCATGGCGTCGCCGTCACCGTGCCGGCGTGCCGCAACTTCCTCCTTCACCACCCGCAGGCCAGGCTTATCCTGGTCGGGCTACCTGACAGCATCGGGCCTTTCTCGGACTCCCGCGTGACTGTGGTCGCCGCCAGCGAAGTGGTGGCGATGAACGACGCCATCGAAGTCGCGCTACGCCGCAAGAAGGACTCGTCGATGCGGATTGCGGTGCAGCAAGTGAAGGACGGCGCCGCGGATGTGGCCGTGTCGGCGGGCAATACCGGCGCACTGATGGCGATTTCGCGCTACCTGCTGAAAACCATCGAGGGCATCGACCGGCCAGCCATAGCGACCCAACTGCCCAACGCCAAAGGCGGCGCGACGACGGTACTGGATCTCGGCGCCAATGTCGACTGCACCGCGGAACATCTGCTTCAGTTTGCCATCATGGGCTCGGCGCTGGTTTCAGTGCTCAAAAACGACCCGACCCCGTCCGTGGGTTTGCTGAATATCGGCGAGGAAGTGATCAAGGGCAACGAAACGATCAAGAAGGCCGGCGAGTTGCTGCGGATTGCTGCCGGAGCGGGCGACCTTAATTTTCTCGGCAATGTCGAGGGCAACGACATCTTCAAGGGGACCGCGGATATTGTCGTGTGTGATGGCTTTGTGGGCAACGTCGCGCTCAAGGCGACCGAGGGTGTTGCCGCGATGATCGGACAGTTCCTGAAGGCGGAGTTTTCACGCTCCATTTTCACGAAGGTGGCCGCGCTGATCGCCTACCCGGTGTTGCGGGCGTTCAGGCACCGGGTCGACCACAGGCGATACAACGGCGCCGCCTTGCTGGGTTTGCGTGGGCTGGTCTTTAAGAGCCATGGCTCGGCCGACCAATTGGCATTCGAGTATGCGCTGGCGCGCGCGTATGATGCAGCCCGTAACGACCTGCTCGATCGTGTTCAGGCGCGCATCGCGCACGTGGCCCCGCTTCTGGCGGCAGACGTAACGGTCTCCTGATCGGCCTGCCAGCGGCAACAACAAAGATGAGACGATATTCCAGAATCACCGGAACCGGCAGCTATTTGCCACCGCGTCGCCTGAGCAATTCCGACTTGGTGCAGGAGTTGGCGGGCAAGGGGGTCGAAACCAGTGACGAGTGGATAGTCGAGCGAACCGGCATCCGGGCCCGGCATTTCGCCGCGCCGGACGTCTGCAGCAGCGATTTGGCGCTGCAGGCAGCGCAGCAGGCCATGATCGCCGCAACGGTCGATGCCACGGACCTGGACTTGATCATCGTCGCCACATCGACGCCCGACATGGTCTTTCCGTCGACGGCCTGCATCCTTCAGCACAAACTCGGGGCAAGTGGCGGTGCCGCCTTCGACGTTCAGGCGGTCTGCAGCGGATTCGTCTACGCCCTGGCTATCGCCGATGCGATGATCCAGACCGGCGCCGCGCACAAGGCGCTGGTGGTCGGGGCCGAGGTCTTCTCGCGAATTCTTGATTTCTCGGACCGCACCACGTGCGTGCTGTTCGGGGACGGTGCAGGGGCGGTGGTTCTGGAGGCGTCGGATACACCCGGCATCCTTGCAAGTGATCTGCATGCCGATGGCAAACACGCGGGAATCCTGTGTGTTCCCGGCAACGTGTCCGGAGGCCAAGTCACCGGGGTTCCGTTGCTCACCATGGATGGTCAGGCGGTGTTCAAATTGGCCGTGGGAGTACTCGAGGACTCGGCGCGTGCAGTGCTGGCGAAGGCCGGAAAGTCGACGTCTGATTTGGACTGGTTGATTCCGCATCAAGCCAATATCCGGATCATGCAAAGCACGGCAAAACGGCTCAAACTTGGCATGGACCATGTGATGGTGACGGTCGACCAGCACGGCAACACGTCGGCCGCGTCGATTCCGTTGGCGCTCGATGCGGGCGTCAGGAGCGGTCAGATCAAACCTGGGCAACTGCTCATGCTCGAGGGCGTGGGCGGGGGATTCACCTGGGGCGCGGTCCTGCTGAATCTATGACGTTGGCAGGAACTTCGCGCGCACTGAGCGCTGGTGTGGGTGCAATTTGACGAACCATGACATGAAACCATTTGCCTTTGTTTTTCCGGGCCAGGGTTCCCAGTCGGTGGGAATGCTTGATGCGTGGGGCGATCATCCGGTGGTCGCCCAGACTGTGCGCGAGGCGTCCGATGCGCTCGCCGAGGACATCGGGAAACTGGTTCGTGAGGGCCCCAAGGAAGCACTCGCGTTGACCACCAATACACAACCCGTGATGTTGGTCGCCGGCGTGGCCGCGTACCGGGTGTGGATGGCGCAGACCGGCAGGTCGCCGGAGGCGGTCGCGGGGCATTCCCTTGGCGAGTACTCCGCGCTGGTGGCGGCCGGCGTCTTGACGATGGCGCAGGCGGCGCCGCTGGTGCGCCTGCGGGCGCTGGCCATGCAGGATGCGGTGCCAGTCGGTGTCGGGGCGATGGCTGCGGTACTGGGACTGGACGCCGATGTGGTCGTCGCGACCTGCGACGAAGTAACCAGGGAGTTTGGCGCTGGATCGACCGAGGTCGTGGAGGCGGCGAATTTCAACGAACCCGCGCAAACCGTAATTTCCGGAAGCAAGGCGGCGGTGGACCGCGCGTGTACCGCGCTCAAGGCCAAGGGGGCCAGACGTGCCTTGCTGCTGCCGGTGTCGGCGCCTTTTCATTCCAGTCTGATGCGCCCGGCCGCCGAGCGGCTGCGCGACGCGCTCGGTTCCGTCGTGCTGCACGCGCCACGTATTGCCCTGGTCAACAACGTGGATGTCGCAGTCGAGGAAAGCAGTGAGCGGATCCGTGATGCCCTGTACCGGCAGGCGTTCGGGCCTGTTCGGTGGGTGCAATGTGTTCGCGCCCTCAAGGCGCGGGGCTTGGCGACGGTGGTCGAGTGCGGGCCCGGCAAGGTATTGGCAGGCATGGTCGGGCGCATCGACCCCGAGATGACAGGCCTGCCCCTGTTCGATCCCGCGAGTCTGGGCGTCGTGCAGAATGCCCTGTCGGCGGAATCGCAATGATGGACAAGTCGGTCGAACAGCAGTTCGCTCTGGTAACGGGCGCTTCGCGCGGCATCGGTCGCGCGATCGCGAGTGAACTCGCCCGCCAGGGATTTGCCGTGGCAGGTACGGCCACCACCGAGGCGGGCGCGTCGGCAATCGCGGCGGCGCTGGCCGGATTCCCCGGCTGCACGGGGGAGGTACTCGATGTCAACGACACGGCGGCCGGCCAGGCACTGGTGGATCGCATCGTGGCGCGAAATGGCGGCTTGCAGGTGCTGGTCAACAACGCCGGCATCACGCGTGACATGCTCGCCATGCGGCTCAAGGACGAGGACTGGGATGCCGTGCTGGACACGAATCTCAAGGCGGTTTTCCGCATGAGTCGTGCCGTCATGCGGACGATGATGAAGCAGCGTTATGGCCGCATCATCAACATCACGTCGGTGGTCGGCGCATCTGGCAATGCGGGGCAATGCAACTATGCAGCGGCCAAAGCCGGCGTGGCCGGCATGACCCGTGCGCTGGCGCGTGAACTTGGGTCGCGCAACATCACGGTCAATTGTGTTGCACCAGGGTTCATCGAGACCGACATGACTGCAGGTCTGTCGGTCGAGCAGAACCATGCCTTGCTCGGGCAGATCCCGCTTGGCCGCTTGGGCCAGCCATTCGAGGTGGCCCACGCTGTCGCCTACCTTGCGTCGAAGCAAGCGGGGTACATCACCGGCCAGGAGTTGCATGTCAACGGCGGCATGTACATGTGACTGCTTGATCCGTTTCCAGGCCGAACGATCGGTTCAGCAAACGCTTTGGAACTAGCTCGGCGAGCCGGCTAAAATCACTGATTCTTCCACAACCCTTCGAGGGAACTCATGAGCGATATTGAAGCGCGCGTCAAGAAAATAATTGCAGAACAACTTGGTGTTGAAGAATCCCAGGTCACCAACGCAAAAGCCTTTGTTGCCGACCTGGGCGCCGATTCCCTGGATACGGTTGAACTTGTGATGGCACTCGAGGATGAGTTCGGCATCGAGATTCCAGACGAAGATGCGGAGAAGATCACCACGGTGCAGAACGCGATCGACTACGCCAACACACACCAAAAGGCCTAGCCTCCCAGGCGCCAGCGCGGGCCGATGTTTTTCGCGCTCTTGTTGGACCCGCTGTGGTGAACTCCCCGGTCGCCGGGGTGGGCATCGATTGAACATTGAGTACAGATTTCCATGTCCCGTCGTCGTGTTGTGGTAACCGGTCTGGGCTGTGTCAGCCCTGTTGGCAACTCGGTATCCGAGTCGTGGGCCAACCTGCTGGCGGGCAAGTCGGGTATCGACCTGATTACCAGATTCGACGCGTCGAATTTCGCTTGCCGCTTTGCTGGCGAGGTCAAGGGCTTCGAGCTCGAGACCTATATTCGGGCCAAGGAAGCCCGAACGATGGATACGTTTATCCACTTCGGGATTGCCGCTGCGGCGCAAGCGGTGGCCGACTCCGGGCTTCCGGTCGGCGAGGCACTGGACGAAGAGATGTCTACGCGGATTGGTTGCGTGATCGGCTCGGGCATCGGTGGATTGCCGATGATCGAAGCCACGCACGACGAACTGACCAGCCGCGGCCCGCGGCGCATCTCGCCTTTCTTCGTGCCCGCTTCGATCATCAACATGATCGCCGGCCACGTCTCGATGCGGTTCGGCTTCAAGGGCCCGAACATCGCGATCGTGACGGCCTGCACCACCGGCCTGCACTGCATCGGCGAGGCCGGACGGATGATCGAGTATGGCGACGCCGATGTCATCGTCGCCGGTGGTTCGGAGGCCACGGTGTCGCCGCTCGGGATCGGGGGGTTTGCGGCGATGCGCGCATTGTCCACGCGCAATGAGGACCCGGCCACCGCCTCGCGTCCGTGGGACCGGGATCGCGACGGCTTCGTGCTGGGCGAAGGCGCGGGCGTCCTTGTTCTGGAGGAACTCGAGCATGCGAAGGCGCGCGGCGCGAGAATATACGCGGAACTTGCGGGCTTTGGCATGAGCGCCGACGCCGGTCATATGACGGCGCCGAATATGGACGGACCGCGCCGCGCCATGTTGAGCGCCTTGCGCAACGCAGGCGTCAATGCCGATCAGGTCGACTACCTGAATGCGCATGGCACTTCCACGCCACTCGGAGACCTCAACGAAACCAACGCGATCAAGGCGGCGCTGGGTGCCCATGCATCAAAAATCGTGGTCAATTCGACGAAGTCCATGACTGGCCACCTTCTGGGGGGCGCGGGTGGCATCGAGTCGGTGTTTACCGTGCTGGCACTGCACCATCAGAAGAGCCCGCCAACCATCAATATCTTCAACCAGGATCCAGAGTGCGACCTTGACTACTGTGCAAACACTGCGCGGGACATGAAGATCGATATGGCCATGAAGAACAATTTCGGGTTTGGCGGCACCAACGGGACGCTCGTCTTCCGGCGCTTCTGAGTGGTGCGGGCTGTTGCCGTCAAACCGCATCCGTTTCTGCAACACCCGAGCGATGCATAAGCCGCCAACCGTTGGTTATCCGGTGCGGCGCTCGCATTTTCAGGCGCACGCCGTGCTGGCCATCGGTTTTGGAGCGGCCGGCGTTCAGGCATGGTGGGTCTGGCAGGTTGCCGCGCCCGATTGGCGCCATTGGCTTGGCCTGCTGGCGACGTTGTTGGCTGCCACCACCGCGCTTGTTAGCTGGCGGCGTACTCCCGATGGCCTGCTGCGCTGGGACGGCCAGTGCTGGCAATGGATTGACAAGGGGACCAGTGTCAACGGCAGTGTGACGCCGCATCTGGACCTTCAAGACGTACTGCTCCTGCGTTTTGCGGCAACAGGCCGAGCCATGCGATGGTTCTGGCTGGAGCGCAGCACCGACCCCGACAACTGGCGGGCGTTGCGACGGGCCGTTCATTACCGCGCTCCGCGTGACGCAGTAGACAGTGATCCGGCGCTTGGGACAGAACGCCCGCGCCGGCGACGGATTTCCAGTCTATGACCATGGATGGCCCGCCCGCACTGCCGACAGCTGCGGGCGGCTCCGCCGACAGCGACTTGATGCTCGTTGAGCGCACCGTGGCAGGTGACCAGCGCGCTTTCGAGTTGCTGGTGATCAAGTACCAGCGTCGGATCCAGCGCTTGATCGGGCGCATGGTGCGCGACGTCGATCTCGTGGAGGATATTGCGCAGGAGACGTTTATCCGCGCCTACCGCGCCCTGCACCAATTCCGGGGCGATGCCCAGTTTTATACTTGGCTGTACAGGATCGCGGTCAATACCGCCAAGAAAGCGCTGATGGACCTCAAGCACGATCCCACTGTGTCGGAGACTTCTTTTCGGTCCGCCGATGATGAAGATGAAACTTCCCAGCGCAGAAATGAACCAATCGCAGATGAGACTCCGGAATCAGTATTGGCGGCGAAGGAGATTGGCGCCGTTGTGAATGCGGCCATGGAAGCGCTGCCGGACGACCTGCGCCAGGCGGTGACCTTGCGCGAAATTGAAGGGCTGAGCTACGAGGAAATTTCGGTGGTGATGAATTGCCCGATCGGGACGGTTCGATCGCGGATTTTCCGGGCCCGCGAGGCAATTTCCGCAAAGATACGACCGATGCTTGAAAACCAGTCCGGCAAGCGCTGGTAGGCCAACACGAGGTAATGGATGATGAATCGAGCAGCACCAGTTGATCGCGAACTCGTATCGGCACTTGCCGATGGGCAATTGCGGGGCCAACAGTTCGCCGAGGTTGTCGACGCCATGTCGGACTCGCACGAAGCCGTTGCCGCCTGGCATTCCTACCATCTGATTGGTGATTCACTGCGGTGCACCGATTTGTCGTATTCCGGGGATGACCTTGCTTTTGTGGCTCGCTTGCGTGGGCGGTTGCCAGCTGCGGTCGACGCCCGGTCGACACTCCTGCCGGGGATGGCGCCTGGAGTTCCAGGCGCGGAGTCCTTTGCTGCCAGAGCCGCCGCTTCCTCGAATGGCGTTGCCGGGCGTCATGCAGCAAATGACCCGGTCAGGCGCTGGAAACTTTTCGCCGGCGTCGCGTCGACGGTCGCCGTGAGTGCGCTCGCTTGGCATTTGTTGGGTGCACCTGCCGCGTCTGGCCTGTCGTCGCAACTCGCCGCGGCGCCTGAAGCCGGCAGTGGGCCGGCGGGCCCGGCGGTCATGGTGCGTGACGCCCGACTCGACGAACTGCTGGCGGCGCACCGGCAGTTCGGCGGGACCTCGGCGTTGCAGATGCCGGCCGGGTTCCTGCGCAACGCGACATTTGAAAATCCCGGCCGCTAGGCGACATCCCAATGCGTCCGTTCTTCGTTGTGGTTGCCCGCGCCGTTCTGCTTGTGGCCGCATTTGCGGGTGCGAGTTTTCTCCCCGGTGCGTCGGCCGAACCGGCAATGCAGTCGCGGTCGCCGTCCATGACGCCGACCGGGGATGTCAAGCCAACCGAACTGGGAATCGCTGAATGGTTGCTTCGGATGCACGAGGCGTCTCGCAAGCGGGCCTACATTGGGACTTTTGTAGTCTCATCCGGCGCAAATATGTCAAGCGCGCGGATCTGGCATATCTGCGATGGTGATCTTCAGATGGAGCGGGTCGAATCACTGAGCGGGGCGCCGCGCTCCACTTTTCGGCGCAACGACCAGGTCATCACCTTCCTGCCGGACAGCAAGACCGCGGTGGCAGAGCGGCGCCAGTCACTGGGCCTTTTTCCGGACCTGCTGAAGTCCACCGACTCCGCGATCGCACAGTTCTACCTGGCGCGGCAGTCGGGGATTGAACGTGTCGCAGGCTTCGAGGCCGATGTGGTCGATCTGCAGCCCAAAGACAACCTTCGGTTTGGTTATCGGGTGTGGAGCGAAAAGCGAAGTGGCCTGGTCGTCAAATTGCAAACCCTGGACACGGATGGGCGAATGGTTGAGCAGGCGGCATTTTCCGAATTGCAATTGGACGCGCCTGTCAGCATGGCGAAACTGACCCAGATGATGGAGAACACCGAGGGGTACCGGGTGGAACGGCCGGAACTGATCAAGACAACGGCGGCGGCCGAGGGCTGGGCACTGAAGAATCCGGTCGCGGGATTTCGGCCCATGAGTTGTTATAAGCGTCCGGCCGCGGAGGGCGGCAACCTGGAGCCCACCATGCAATGGATCTTTTCCGACGGACTGGCCTCGGTGTCCTTGTTTGTGGAAGTATTTGACCGTCGGCGTCATGCCCACGAAGGCTCGGCGGCAATGGGTGCAACCCATACGCTGACGCGGCGGCTAAGCGACAAGTCTGGAGACTGGTGGTTGACCGTCGTGGGCGAGGTGCCGCGGCACACGTTGAATGCGTTCGCGCTGGGCCTTGAACGCAGGAAATGACCTCCCATCTATGGCCGGTCCGGCGCGATTTCAAATTGCGCCAGGTATTTTGGTGCGGCGGTCGCCGGTTGAATTCGGGCACAGGTTTTTTTTGTGAGAGGTCGATGATGATTCAAATGGATGGGAAAGCGGTCTGGCGCTGGTTCGCGGCATTGGCGGCTTGCGGCAGCATGGCCTTCGCGCCGGTCAGTCCGGCTGTGGCGCAAACCCGGGTGTTGCCCGACTTCACCGATCTGGTGGAGCAGGTTGGCCCTTCGGTCGTCAATATCCGCACGCTCGAGAAAGTGTCGGCACGTCCGCGCGCTGGCAACGGCATGGACGAGGAAATGCTGGAATTTTTTCGGCGCTTCGGCGTGCCGATCCCCAATGCTCCTCGCCAGGGGCCGCGGCCCAATCGCCCGCCGCAGCAGGAAGACGAACAGCCGCGAGGGGTCGGGTCCGGGTTCATCCTTACTGCGGATGGCTTCATCATGACCAATGCCCATGTGGTCGACGGCGCCGACGAGGTGCTCGTGACCCTGACCGACGAGCGGGAATTCAAGGCCAGGATCATTGGCGCCGACAAGCGGACCGATGTTGCGGTGGTCAAGATCGAAGCCACCGGGTTACCCGCGGTGAAGGTGGGCGACGTCAATCGCCTGAAGGTGGGTGAGTGGGTGATGGCAATTGGGTCGCCGTTCGGACTCAAGAACACGGTTACCGCTGGCATCGTGAGCGCCAAGCAACGGGACACCGGCGATTACCTTCCGTTCATCCAGACCGATGTCGCCATAAACCCTGGCAACTCGGGCGGCCCGCTGATCAACATGCGTGGCGAGGTGGTCGGTATCAACAGCCAGATCTATTCCCGGTCGGGCGGGTTCATGGGAATTTCGTTTGCCATTCCGATGGATGAGGCGATCCGGGTCAGCGAGCAGTTGCGGACGTCTGGCCGGGTGTCCAGGGGCCGGATCGGAGTGCAGATCGACCAGGTCACCAAGGACGTTGCTGAAGCCATTGGCCTTGGCAAGCCGGCCGGCGCCCTGGTTCGGGGTGTGGAGAGCGGCTCACCAGCCGACAAGGCGGGCGTGGAGGCTGGGGACATCATCACGCGGTTCGATGGCAAGGTGATCGAGAAACACAGTGACCTGCCGCGACTGGTCGGCAGCATCAAGCCCGGCACCAAGAGCACATTGACAGTGTTCCGGCGTGGTGCGACCAAGGAACTGACAGTCACGATTGCCGAGATCGAGCCAGAAAAAGTCGCGGCGAAGGCACCCGAGAAGGATGACAAACCAAAGGTGTCCGCAGCCAGCCAGCTCTTGGGATTGGCGGTCAGTGACCTGAGCGACGCGCAGAAGAAGGAACTCAAGCTCAAAGGGGGCGTCAAGGTGGATATGTCGGCCGATGCCGCCGCGCGTGCCGGTGTTCGCGAAGGGGACGTCATTGTGGCGATTGCCAATGTCGAAGTCGCGAGCGTGAAGGAGTTCGATGCGGCCGTCGCGAAGATGGACCGGAGCAAACCGGTCAACGTCCTGTTCCGACGCGGGGAATGGGCCCAATACGCGGTGATACGTCCAGCGCGCTGAGCCGAGGATTGGCCATGGCGGCCCCATATCCCATTGGGGCCGGGGGTTATTGTGGGTTTCGAGTCAAATGCAATTTATTTTTGTCGGCGCTCACAACATGAAATGAATGGCGTTTTGGTTTGCAACCACTAACTTAAATCAGGCCCATGCCGGTGTTTGGTTAGAATGACGCCTAATCATTTGGAATTACGGGCATATGGATGCGGGAAGAGTCCACCATATGAGATGGACACAGCGGACCCACCGTCGATCCACAGATCACCCACATGTTGTCCAGATGGCCTCCCAACCGAGTTGTTGATAAGCTGTGTATAAAATTCTTGTTGCTGCCTTGCAACGACGCTATTTTCCTGTTTGCGGTTTATGGATTCAGGGCTTTTTGCCTACAATGAAGTTCCAACTATCGCAGTTGCCAATGATTGTTGGTTCAGGGCGCGTCGATTCTCGACGCGCCCTTTTTTATTTCCGTCTCCTTTCTAATTCAAACACTTAACCGTTTTCGTTGATGGATCACATCAGAAACTTTTCAATCATTGCCCACATCGACCATGGCAAGTCGACATTGGCCGACCGACTCATTCAACGTTGTGGCGGGCTGGAAGCGCGCGAGATGGAAGCCCAGGTGCTCGACTCGATGGACATTGAAAAAGAGCGTGGGATAACCATCAAGGCGCAGACCGCCGCGCTGCATTACACAGCACTCGACGGCGTGACCTACAACCTCAATTTGATCGACACGCCAGGCCATGTCGATTTTTCGTATGAGGTCAGCCGGTCGCTATCGGCGTGTGAAGGCGCGTTGTTGGTCGTCGATGCAAGTCAGGGTGTCGAAGCCCAGACCGTCGCGAACTGCTACACCGCTCTGGATCTCGGCGTGGAGGTCGTGCCGGTTCTCAACAAGATGGATCTGCCGAATGCGGACCCTGAAAATGCCCGGGTCGAGATCGAGGACGTCATCGGTATCGACGCGACCGATGCGATCGAATGTTCCGCCAAGACCGGAATGGGCATCGAGGAAATTCTCGAGGCCATCGTGGCGAGGATTCCAGCTCCAAGGGGCAATCCAAAGGGTCCATTGCGCGCGATGATCGTCGACAGCTGGTTCGACACCTACGTCGGTGTTGTCATGCTGGTGCGTGTGGTCGACGGTCGCCTGGCCAGGGGTGAGCGCATCAAGATGATGGCCAGCGGCGCAAGTTACAACGCCGACAGCCTCGGCGTGTTCACGCCGGCCAACGAGCCGCGCGAATGCCTGGAGGCCGGTGAGGTCGGTTATGTGATCGCGGGGATCAGGGAACTGCAGGCCGCCAAGGTCGGCGACACCATCACGCTGATCAAGCCGGGCAGCGGTGGCGCCGCCCACACGGCGACCGAAGCATTGCCGGGATTCAAGGAGATCCAGCCGCAGGTGTTCGCTGGCCTGTATCCAACCGAGGCGAACCAGTACGAAGGTCTTCGCGACAGCCTGGAGAAGCTGAAGCTCAACGACTCGTCGCTGCACTACGAGCCGGAAGTTTCTCAAGCCTTGGGTTTTGGATTTCGCTGTGGTTTCCTGGGGCTCTTGCACATGGAGATCGTCCAGGAGCGATTGGAGCGCGAGTTCGACCAGGACTTGATCACGACTGCGCCGAGCGTGGTGTACCAGGTCGTCAAGGCGGATGGCTCGGTGCTGATGGTGGAGAACCCGTCCAAGTTGCCGGATCAGAGCCGGACCGAAGAGATCCGCGAACCGATCGTGACGGTGCGGCTTTACATGCCGCAGGAATACGTCGGTGGCGTAATGACGCTGGCCAACCAGAAGCGCGGTGTGCAAATGAACATGGCTTACCACGGCCGCCAGGTCATGCTCACCTATGAGATGCCGTTGGGCGAGATCGTGCTGGACTTCTTCGACAAGCTCAAGTCGGTCAGCCGCGGCTACGCGTCGATGGACTACGAATTCAAGGAATACCGGGCCGCCGACGTCGTAAAAGTCGACATCCTGCTCAACGGTGAAAAGGTCGATGCCCTGTCGATCATCGTCCACCGGTCGCAGTCGCTCTATCGGGCCAGGGCGGTGGTATCCAAGATGCGGGAGATCATTTCGCGCCAGATGTACGACGTGGCGATCCAGGCTGCGATCGGGGCCAACATTATTGCGCGTGAGACAATCAAGGCGCTGCGGAAGAACGTGCTTGCCAAGTGTTACGGCGGTGACATCTCACGCAAACGCAAACTCCTTGAAAAGCAAAAAGCGGGCAAGAAAAGAATGAAACAGATCGGCTCGGTGGAGGTGCCGCAAGAGGCCTTTCTGGCAATTTTGCAGGTGGACGATTGATGCCGGCGGTGACATCCCTGATTTTGGCGGCCTTCGCTGCGTACGCCGGTGCCTGGTACATCGGCAAGGTCGAAGGCAACTTTGCCTTGCTGCTTTTCCTGGCCACAGCCGTCACCGGCATGTATTGGCTGGCCGAGCGGTTTCACTTCCTGCCGCAGCGCGTGCGGGCGGCGGCGGCGCTCGAGGCCAACGCGGCGCGCCGGCGCGCTGAACTCGACAAGATGGGTGTCAGCCAGGTCGACGGTGATGTATCGCAGGCCAAGACGCAGTTGCTCATGCAGCCGTGGTGGCTGGACTGGACCGCCGGGCTGTTTCCGGTGATCCTGATGGTCTTCCTGTTGCGTTCATTCCTGTTCGAGCCGTTCAAGATTCCATCTGGCTCGATGATCCCGACCCTGCTTGTCGGCGATCTGATCCTGGTGAACAAGTACCACTACGGAATCCGGCTGCCGGTTATCAACACACGACTGACGGAAGGTACCGCGCCCCAGCGCGGCGACGTCATGGTGTTCAGGTATCCGCCAAAACCCAGCCTGGACTACATCAAGCGGGTCGTGGGTGTGCCGGGGGACGAGGTCGCATACCTCAACAAGCGACTCAGCATCAATGGCAAGCCGATCGAGACCAGTTCCATACCGGAGTTTTTTGACGAAGACTCAATGCGCTATGTGCGGCAGTTCGAGGAAAAGCTGGGTGAAAAACCGCATCGGCTCCTGAACGATGATGACCGTCCGGCGTTCATTCCAGGCGTGGAGGATTTTCCGTACCGCAACAATTGCCGTTACAGTGTCGAGGGAGTGGTTTGCACGGTACCGCAGGGGCACTATTTCATGATGGGTGACAACCGGGATAATTCGCTCGACTCGCGTTATTGGGGCTTCGTGCCTGAGAAGAACATTGTTGGCCGTGCCGTCCTGGTGTGGATGAACTTTGGCAACCTCAAACGAATCGGGTTTTTCAATTGAGATCGATTTTGCCAACAAGGGAGGGACTCATGACAGTGCAACCAAGATCCAGGCAACGCGGCATTTCTTTCATCGGCCTGCTGTTCGTTGGCGTTGTGTTGGCCGTCGTCGGAGTAATTGCGGCCCAGGTCTTTCCAACGTTTATCGAATACCAGGCGGTGGCCAAGGCGGTGAACAAGGCCAGCGGCGGAAATTCGGTAGCGGAGGTTCGCACCATTTTCGACAAGGCGGCAAATGTTGACAACATCACTTCGATCAAGGCAAGCGACCTGGAGGTGACCAAAGAGGGCGACCGGATCGTGGTCCTGTACGCGTACCAACGCGAGATCCATTTGGTGGGTCCAGCATTCCTGACTCTCAAATACGCCGGGCGATCAAGATAGCGTGGATCAGGGCTTGTTGTCATTGCAGCAGCGTTTGCAGCACGAATTCGCGAATCCCGATCTGCTCAGCCGTGCTTTGACGCATCGCAGCTTTTCGGCCGACCACAACGAGCGGCTTGAATTCCTGGGAGACGCGGTGCTGAACTTGTGTGTGGCGGACCTGCTGTACGAGCGGCTTCGGCTGCTGCCCGAGGGCGATTTGTCGAGGATACGGGCGAATCTGGTCAAGCAGGACACCCTGCATCAGCTCTCGGTTGAGCTTGGGTTGCCCGCGGTGGTTCGGCTGGGCGAGGGCGAGGTTCGTTCAGGTGGCAAGAAGCGCCCTTCGATCCTCGCGGACGCGCTCGAGGCGGTGATCGGCGCGGTGTACCTGGATGGCGGATTTGTCGCTGCGCACGGCATGGTGCGGCGGCTGTTCAAAGGCCTCGAAATCAATCCGACGATGGCCGCGATCGGCAAGGATTCCAAGACCGAGTTGCAGGAGTGGCTGCAGGGTCGCAAGATGAAACTCCCGTTGTATCGCGTCGTTGGTACGCTGGGCGCCGCGCACCAGCAGTCATTTGATGTGGAGTGTGAAGTGGCCGAGCTCAACCTCGCAGAGCGTGGCATCGGAGGCTCGCGCCGGGCTGGCGAGCAGGCGGCCGCCGCCGCCATGCTGCAGGCGCTCAGGAGCAGGATCACGCCATGACAGCGATAGCCAAGACGGACGCTGATGTGCCACCTGCGGTCACCGCACAAACCACGTCTGAGCCGAAAGGACCGAACGCCCTGCCAGCGCGGTGCGGGCTGATCGCCATCGTCGGCAAACCCAATGTGGGCAAATCCACGCTGCTCAACGCGTTGGTGGGCCAAAAGATCAGCATCACGTCGCGCAAGGCACAGACGACGCGCCATCGGATAACCGGCGTGCGCAGCCTCGGCTCGACCCAGTTCATCTTTGTGGACACTCCCGGATTTCAGACCCGGCACGCCAACGCGCTCAATCGATCCTTGAACCGGTCGGTGCTGGGCGTAGTCAACGACGTGGACCTGGTCCTGTTTGTCGCCGAAGCCGGTCGATTCAACCAGGCCGACGCCAAGGTGCTGGCATTGCTGAACAAGGACATCCCGGCGCTGCTGATTGCGAACAAGCTCGATCAGGTCGAGCGCCGGGCCGACCTCGCACCCTGGCTGCAGGAAATGCAGCACCGCCACGCGTTTGCTGAATTCGTGCCTATGTCGGCGAAAAATGCCAAGGACGTCGATCGGCTGTTCGTTATCTGCGAGAGGTTCCTTCCCCTGCAGCCCTGGCTTTATGCGGCAGATGAACTGACCGACCGCAGCGAAAAGTTTCTCGCCAGCGAGATGGTGCGCGAAAAGCTGTTTCGACTGACCGGCGACGAACTGCCCTACACCTCGACCGTGGTGATCGACAAATTCGAGGAAGAGGCTGGACGCAAGGGACAGAAGCGGTTGGTGAAGATCGCTGCGACGATCGTGGTCGAGCGTGACGGGCACAAGGCCATGGTTATCGGCGACAAGGGCGAGCGCATCAAGCGTATCGGCACCGAGACGCGGGTTGAACTGGAAACGCTGCTCGACGCCAAGGTCTTCATCGAGTTGTGGGTCAAGGTTCGCTCCGGATGGGCGGACGACGAAGCGCGGGTGCGCAGTTTTGGTTACGACTAACCGGTTGTCCGCCAGTGGCCAGCAAGCGCATTTCGGACGAGCCGGCTTATGTACTCCACCACCATGACTGGAGCGAGTCCAGCCTGATCCTGGAGGTCTTCACCCGCCACCACGGCCGCATCGCCCTGGTAGCCAAGGGCGCGAAGCGCCCCAGTTCAGGCCTGCGGCCGATACTGCTGCCGATGCAACCGCTGCATGTGGCTTATGGCGGAGATGCCGAAATCCGGACGCTCCGGAGCGCCGAATGGATGGGGGGCCACGTCATGCCCAGTGGCGAAGCCCTGTTGTCCGGTTACTACCTCAACGAATTGGTCTTGTCGTTGCTTGCGCGCGATGACCCGCACCCGGGCCTGTTCGACATCTACAGCGACGCAATGGAGGTGATCGCTTCCGGCCATGGCGAGGCACTGCAGACGGCGTTGCGCGCCTTCGAGTTGCTGATGCTTCGAGAACTTGGACTGCTGCCGATGCTGGACGCGCAAACCATGACGCTGGCCAGCTTGAACCCCGAGGAGCGTTACAGCCTCGTGCCGGAAGGCGGATTGCGCCTGACCACCGATGCCGACCGGGCCAGTTTGCCGGGCGGACAGTGGCTGGTCCTGCAAAGCGGGTTGGACGCTGGCGTTTCCTTCACCGGGACGCTGCGTGCTTGCGCCGCGGTTGTGAACGAGCTCAAGCCCCAATTGCGCGCACTGCTCAATTACCATTGCGGGGTGAGCACGCTTCGGACCCGGCAAATGATGATCGATCTCCAGTCCTTATGAGACCTACCGCTCTCTCCGTCAATCTGAACAAGGTGGCTCTGGTGCGCAATACGCGCCACCTCGGCATCCCCTCGCTGACGCGCGCTGCTGACCATTGCCTGCGCGCCGGCGCCAACGGCATCACCGTTCATCCGCGGCCTGACCAGCGCCACATTCGACCTGGCGACGTCGCGGAGTTGTCGAAAGAACTGGCCCTTTGGCCTGACCGCGAGTTCAACATTGAAGGCAACCCGTTCCAGAATCTGATGGGCTTTGTCCGTGAACTAAGGCCGCACCAGTGCACGCTGGTGCCGGACGGCGAGGGCCAGTTCACAAGTGATCACGGATGGAACCTGTCGCAGGAGGCCGAGCGGTTGCGGCCCCTGATTGCCGAGGCGAAGGCGCTCGGTGTGCGCGTCAGCCTGTTCATGGATCCCGATCCTGCGGCGATGCAACTGGCGGCGGCCGTGGGTGCGGACCGCGTCGAGTTGTACACCGAGCCGTATGCGCAGGCCTGGGGCGGATCGCAGCAGCAGGCCCAGACCAACCGCTACGCCGAGGCAGCGCGGGCGGCCACGGCCGCAGGCCTGGGCATCAATGCCGGCCACGATCTGAATCGGGACAATCTTGCCTGGTTTCTGAAGTCCGTTCCAGGTGTCCAGGAAGTGTCCATCGGGCATGCGCTGGTCTCCGATGCGTTGGAGCTGGGTTATGCGGCCGCCGTGGCGGACTATCTGCGCTGCATTCGCGCGGCGGCCCCGGATTGACCCTGGGGCGCCACATTGATTTACGGCATCGGGACCGATATCTGCGACATCCGCCGCATACGGGCGAGCCTGGAGCGCCACGGCGAGCGTTTCGCCAGGAAGATTCTGAGCGATGGCGAGCTGGCGGTGTGGCATCGTCGCAGCGAACGATGGCCCGAGCGTGGCATACGTTACCTTGCCACACGCTTCAGCGCCAAGGAGGCGTTCAGCAAGGCCATCGGTCTGGGCATGCGCATGCCCATGACGTGGACGTTGTGCGAAATCGCCACAACCCCCGCCGGTGGCGCGAACGCCGGCAAGCCATGTATCTTGTTGCATGGCGCGCTCAAACAATGGTTCGAGGCGCAGCACCTGCGCGCCCATGTCAGCCTGACCGACGAGACCGATTACGCCGCAAGTTTTTGTGTGGTGGAGCGTGTCGGCTAAGCGCCGCGCGATGCATCCCAGATGGCACTTTGGCCCAATTCATCTTTGCCAGACCCACCATGATCCAACACGCTGCGCTCATCATCGACGTTGCCGGTTATCGCCTGGGACCACCCGATGTGGCGCGCCTTCGCCATCCCCTGGTCGGTGGCGTGATTCTGTTTTCGCGCAACTGGAACAACCGCGCGCAACTCGGCGGCTTGTGCCGCGAGATCAAGGACGTGCGCCAGGACCTGCTCATCCTGGTCGACCATGAAGGTGGTCGCGTGCAGCGGTTCAAGACCGGCGGCTTCACCCACCTGCCGCCGATGCGGGTGCTCGGCGACATGTGGATGGATGGTACGCAGGCAGACCCGCGGGCCGGCGCAATGCGGGCTACCCGCGCGGCGACAGCCTGCGGCTTTGTGATGGGCGCCGAGTTAAGGGCCTGTGGCGTCGATTTGACGTTCGCGCCAGTACTCGACCTCGATTACGGGTCGAGCGGTGTGATCGGGGACCGCGCCTTCGGACGGGATGCGTCCGTCGTGAGTCTGCTGGCAAAGAGCCTGATGCATGGATTGCTGCAAAGCGGCATGGCAAACTGTGGCAAGCACTTTCCGGGGCACGGATTCGTCAAGGCGGATTCCCACACCGATATTCCGGTGGATCGACGCAGCCTGAAGACCATCCTCGCGCAGGACGCGGCACCCTACGCGTGGCTCGGCACATCCCTTGCCAGCGTGATGCCGGCCCACGTGGTCTACACCGCGGTGGATTCCCGGCCAGCCGGTTTTTCGCCTAAATGGTTGGGGGACATCCTGCGCGGGCGCCTGGGATTTGCGGGAGCGATTTTCAGCGACGACCTGCGCTTGGCCGGCGCGCGCCGCATCGCGGGTCAGGATGTCGATTTCACCCAGGCGGCGCTGATGGCGCTGCACGCCGGTTGCGACATGGTGCTGCTGTGCAATCAAAGCGCGAACGGGAGTGCCGTCATCGACACACTGCTGCGTGAACTGGAGGAGGCGCAACGGTCGGGCCGGTGGCGGGCGAGTGGCGCCAGTGAACAACGCCGGCTTGACTTGCTGCCCACCGCGCAGGCGCTGGATTGGGACCACTTGATGGTTCACCCGAGTTATATGCGGGCCCTGGACCTGCTTCCCTGACTTGCGCACTTCGCGCCCACGTCGACGCCATCACTGAATTTAGTGGCCGGATGGTCGGGCATCAGTCACGCATCGGCGACTCGCGGCGCAGCGCGGGGAACAGGATCACATCGCGGATGCTGGCGCTGTCCGTCAACAACATCATCAGGCGATCGATTCCGATCCCGCAGCCGCCCGTCGGCGGCATGCCGTATTCCAGCGCCCGCACAAAATCGTGGTCGAAGAACATGGCCTCGTCATCGCCGCTGTCCTTGGCCGCCACCTGGGCATGGAAGCGCGCGGCCTGGTCTTCCGCATCGTTGAGCTCGCTGAAACCGTTGCCGAACTCGCGACCGGTGATGTAGAGCTCGAATCGTTCAGTGACATCCGGGTTGGTGTCGCTGGCGCGCGCCAACGGAGAGATTTCGACCGGGTGCTCGCAAATGAAGGTGGGCTGCCACAACTTGTCTTCGACGGTTTCCTCGAAGTACAGCACTTGCAGGCTCGCCAGGCTGCGCAGCGCGAGCTTGTGCTTCTCCTCGGTCTTTCCCATTGCGCGCAACGCGTTTGCAAGCCAGTCCGCATCATGGACTTTCGAGCCGGCATCGGTATGTTTCTGGATTGCCTGCACGATCGTCAGCCGCTCGAACGCCGGCTCCAAGTCCACCGCTTTCCCGCCGTAGCTCAGCTGCAGCGTGCCAACCGCCTTGCGCGCCGCATCGCGCACCAGGTCCTCGGTAAAGACCATCAGGTCCTGGTAGTCCCAATACGCGGCATAGAACTCCATCATCGTGAACTCGGGATTGTGGCGGACCGAGATGCCCTCGTTGCGAAAATTGCGATTGATCTCGAACACCCGGTCGAAGCCCCCCACGATCAGACGCTTCAAATACAACTCGGGGGCGATGCGCAGGTACATCTGCTGGTCCAGCGCGTTGTGGTGGGTGCTGAACGGGCGTGCATTGGCCCCGCCTGGAATCGGGTGGAGCATGGGTGTCTCGACTTCCAGAAACCCGTGGCCCACCATGAAGTCGCGGATTCCGCTGACGGCCCGGCTGCGCGCCACGAAGCGTTTGCGCGCCGACTCGTCCGTCATCAGGTCGACATAACGCTGGCGGTACTTGATCTCCTGATCGTGCATGCCGTGGAACTTGTCGGGCATCGGTCGCAGACTCTTGGCAAGCAGTCGCACCTCGGTGGCGTGCACCGACAACTCGCCCGTGCGGGTGCGAAACACATGCCCGACCACCCCCACAATGTCGCCCAGATCCCAGTGCTTGAAGCCCTCGTAGATATCCGGGCCCACCTCCTCGGCCTTGATGTAGACCTGAATGCGTGCCGAACTGTCCTGCAGGGTCGCGAAGCTGGCCTTGCCCATCACCCGTTTGAGCATCATGCGGCCCGCAATGCGGACATGGCGCTGCAGCGCAGCTAGTTCCTCGGTGCTGCGCGATGCATGTTCGGCCAGTAGTGTCTGGGCGTGATCAGCCGGCTTGAAATCGTTGGGAAACGCAACGCCCTTGCCATCAGCCTGTCGCTGGCGGATGAACTTGAGTTTTTCGCGTCGCTCAGCGATCAGCTGGTTTTCGTCGGCGACGGCTAACGGGTGCGTTTGGTCAGACATGGGATATCAGGTTTTCGAGACGGAAATGCCGGAGTGCAGGCCGGGCAACAGCAAGGAGCGAGGTCATGAGGTCCCGCTCTTGCCCTGCCCATCGATCCCACCGGGATCGGCATGGCAAAAAAGAGCCGCCCACCGCGCGCATTCGGCGCGAGCAGGTGCCACCAGGCACTATTATCGCCAGAGCCGCTTTTACTTTGCCGCCATGCTCAATCAAATCATCGTACTGTTGCTGCAAGTGGGTGTGGGCCTCGTGGCCGGAACTTGTTTGCTGCGCGCGTACATGCAATACCAACGCGTGCCGCTATCGGCGCGTTCGGGCAATCCGCTTGGGCCATTCATCTTCGCCCTGACCGACTGGCTGGTGCTGCCGCTGCGGCGCGCCGTTCCTCCCATCGGCCGTTGGGACAGTGCGAGCCTGGTCGGCGCCTACCTGCTGGAAATTGCCCAGTTCATCGTGTTGTGGCTGCTCGCCGGCGCCCATGCCGCGCCGCTTTCCGTCCCTGCGCTGGCGGCATTTGGCCTGCTCCGTCTTGTCCTGTCCGGCCTCAGCGGGTTGGTGATCGTGTATGCGGTTCTGTCCTGGGTGCAGGCTGAATCGGCGATGAGCAGCATGGCGTCTCGGCTCGTGGCGCCGCTGCTTGAACCGATCCGGCGTTTCGTTCCGCTGGCTGGCGGGGTTGACCTCTCGCCGCTGGTGTTGCTGGTATTGCTGCAGGTGGCGGGTATCGTGGCCGAGGCCGCACAGTCGAGCCTGTTTGCCTGACCGCCGCCAGGCTCGGGTCAGACTACCGCATCGGCTGGCTGGCGCTGCAACATCGCCAACGCGTTGGCCACCACCTTGCGCAATTCACGTCGGTCACTGACGAGATCAACGGCCCCTTTTTCCTGCAGGAATTCGGCGCGCTGAAAGCCCTCCGGCAAAGTGACCCGCAGCGTGGACTCGATGACCCGTGGGCCGGCAAAACAAATCAAGGCCTTGGGCTCGGCGATCACGACGTCGCCCATGAACGCAAAACTTGCGCTGACGCCACCCGTGGTGGGGTCGGTCAGAATGCTGATGAACGGCAAGCCCTTTTTTGCCAGCCTTGTCAGGGCCGCATTGGTCTTGGCCATCTGCATCAGGCTGAGCAACCCTTCCTGCATGCGCGCGCCGCCGGTTGCGGTGAAACACACGAACGCCACCTTTTGCTCGATGGCGGTTTCGACGCCGCGCACAAAGCGCTCGCCGACCACCGATCCCATGCTGCCGCCCATGAAGTCGAATTCAAAGCAGGCGACGACCAGGCTGATGTTGTGCACGGCACCGCCCATGACCACCAGCGCATCGGTTTCACCGGTGTTTTCCATCGCCTCCTTGAGCCGCTCAGGGTATTTGCGGCTGTCCTTGAACTTGAGTGCATCGACGGGCAGGACTTCCTGGCCAATTTCGAACCGACCCTCATGGTCGAGAAAAAGATTCAGGCGCGCGCGCGCACCGATCCTGTGATGGTGGGTGCAGGTAGGGCAGACGTTCTGGTTTTGCTCCAGATCGGTCTTGTACAGGACGGTCTCGCAACTCGGGCACTTGATCCACAAACCCTCGGGTACGCTGCGTCGATCGGCAGGGTCGGTGTGCTGGATTCTTGGCGGTAGAAGTTTCTCAAGCCAACTCATGGGGTTGCTCCTTTCCGGGTACCGAGGGATGCATCCGATTGTGCGTCCAGCGCGGCGCGGATGCCGGTGAGAAATTCGACTGCGGCCGGCACGACCCGCGCGCGCGGCAGATTGTCGATCAACTGGATGATCTTGCTGCCGATGACCACGGCGTCCGCGACCCGCGCGATGGCGCAAGCCGACTGCGAATCGCGGATGCCGAAGCCGACACCGACCGGTATACGCACGTGCCTGCGAATCGACGGCAGCATGGCCTCGACTGCCGCAGTGTCGAGCGTCCCGGCGCCGGTGACTCCCTTGAGCGAGACGTAGTAGACATAACCGCTGGCCACACGGGCCACCTGCGCCATCCGGGTCTGCGTACTGGTGGGTGCGAGCAAGAAGATCAGGTCCATGCCACGGGCCTTGAGATCCGCTGCGATGTCGGCGCATTCTTCGGGTGGATAGTCGACGACCAGGAGGCCATCGACACCGGCCTCGGCGGCATCCCGGACAAAGGCGCTGCCTCCGCCGTCCGAATTGCGGCGCTGGTCGTAGCGCTCGATCGGATTGGCGTAGCCCATCAACACGACCGGCGTCGTGGAATTCGCCGTGCGAAAAGTTCGAACCATGTCGAGCACCTGGGGCAGTCCGATGCCGGCTGCCAATGCCCGGTCGCCCGCCTTCTGGATCACCGCCCCGTCGGCGCTGGGGTCTGAAAATGGAACCCCCAATTCGATGACGTCTGCACCGGCGCCCACCATGCCATGCATCAATTGCGGCGTGATATCTGCGAACGGGAAGCCCGCCGTGACATAAGGAATCAGGGCAGTTCTGCCTTGCGCCTTGAGCGCGGAAAAGGTGCTGCTGATGCGGCTCATGGTTGCCTGCCCCGGCCTGGCAATGCCATGATGGCCGCACCCTTGACGGCCTGCCCCCTGCAACTCGGCCGGCAGTAGAAATCGGCATTGCTGAGGTCGGCCACGGTACCGATGTCCTTGTCGCCACGCCCGGAAAGATTGACCAGTATCGACTGGTCCGGGCGCATTTCCCTGGCCAGTTTCATTGCATATGCGACCGCATGGCTGGACTCGAGGGCAGGGATGATGCCCTCGGTCCGGCAAAGGTAGTGGAACGCGGCCAGCGCCTCCGTGTCCGTGATGCCAACGTACTCGGCGCGGCCGATATCCTTGAGGAGCGCATGCTCTGGCCCGACGCCCGGATAATCCAGCCCGGCACTGATGCTGTGCGTTTCCGTCACCTGGCCATTGTCGTCCTGCAGGATGTAGGTACGGTTGCCGTGCAGGACCCCCGGACTGCCGCGCTGCAACGATGCAGAGTGTTTCCCGCTGTCGAGCCCTTCTCCCGCGGCCTCGACGCCAATCAGCCGGGTTGCTTCATGGGTGATGTAGGGGTAGAAGATGCCCATCGCATTGCTGCCGCCACCTACACAGGCAACCACCACGTCCGGTTGGGAGCCACGGCACGATTGCGCCGCCAGCATTTCGGGCATTTGCTGCAGGCACTCCTGGCCGATCACGCTCTGGAAGTCCCGCACCATCATGGGATAAGGGTGCGGCCCAGCCACCGTGCCGATGATGTAGAAGGTGTTGTCGACATTGGCGACCCAGTCGCGCATCGCCTCGTTGAGCGCGTCCTTGAGGGTCTTGCTGCCGCTGTCGACCGGCACCACGGTGGCGCCGAGCAGTTTCATTCGGTACACGTTGGGGCTCTGGCGCTTGATGTCTTCGCTGCCCATGTAGACCACGCACTCCAACCCGTAACGCGCGCAGATGGTGGCTGTCGCGACACCGTGCTGGCCGGCCCCGGTTTCGGCGATCACGCGCGGCTTGCCCATGCGCCTGGCGAGCATGGCCTGGCCGATGGTGTTGTTGACCTTGTGCGCGCCAGTGTGGTTGAGGTCCTCGCGCTTGAGGTAGATCTGGGCGCCCCCCTGCTCACGACTCATGCGTGCCGCATGGTAGACGGGGGAAGGGCGTCCCACGAAATGGGCCAGTTCATACTGGAACTCGGCAATGAAGTCGGCGTCATGCTGGTATTTCGCGTAGGCATCCTTGAGTTGCTCGATCGCGTGGGTCAGGGTTTCGCTGACGAAACTCCCGCCGTATTTTCCGAAATGTCCCGTCGGATCAGGTTGTTGGTAGTGGTACATGGATGGTCGTGGCAAGTGCTGCGTCCGCCGCACGGACGGCGGCGACAAATTGATGGATTCTGGCGGCGTCTTTGATGCCCTTGGACACCTCGACACCAGAACTTACGTCGACCGCGAGCGATTTACAGCGCGGCCGGACCTGCACGATGCCATCGGTCACGTTTGCAGGCGTAAGCCCACCACTTAAGACGAGGTGACAGTTGACGCTTGGAGGAAGCAGTGACCAATTGAAAGTCTTGCCCCCACCGCCATAACCCTCGACATGGGCGTCGAGCAATATGGCCTGGGCGCTGCAGTAATCTTGCGCGTATTTTACGAGATCAAACCGCGCGGCCGCATCACCGAGCGGAATCCTGGCCGCGCGAATGTATGGTCTGGTTCCTCCCTGGGTTGCATCGAGGCACTGCTGCGGTGATTCCTCGCCGTGAAACTGGGCAATGGCATTTCGCAGCTGCGCGCAGGCAGCCATAACATGCGCGGCATCTTCATTGACGAACAGCAATACTGGGGTCACAAATGGCGGTAGGCGTCTGGCAAGTTCGGCCACCCTTGCAACAGGCA
>JANMYG010000269.1:0-11928 GCA_031381865.1 Betaproteobacteria bacterium
GCGCAAGGCCACGCCGTATTCCAGGGCGGCGTCGATCAGTGTTTCCAGCTGGTCACGCGCATAGGTGGTGAACACATAGACGTCGAAGGCATCGGCGTCCAGACGGTGCAGCAGGCATGGCACGTGGTGGTGGCCGGTCAGCCGGGCCTGCCCCAACGGGAACGTCGGCGCACGAAAGTCGATGGCGTACAGCTTGGCCAACGTGTCCAGGCAGTTGTCGCCACTGATGTGGATGCGGCAACGCGCGTGGCTCAGGTCGGTCACCGAGCCGATGTCCGATGTGACATGGCGGCGCACGGCGGCCACCTGCTCGCGCGCCTGTTCGCACACCAGCAGGAACTCCTCGGGGCCGGTGCGTACCAGCAAGCCGGCCGGCGTGGCGGCGGTCTGGCCGGCCACGCGCGGCGGCAGTTCCGCCACGGCGTGTCGCAGCGCCGCACACAAGGCATCGATGCCGGCAGGCCACGTGCTCACCTGCACCACGCTGGCCAGCGTTTCGGCGCGCAGCAGCACGCCCAGTTGCCCGCTGCGCGAGCGCGATTCAAACGGCGCGCGGCCGTCGAACGGGCTGCGCAAGGCGGGCCGGGGCGTGGCCCGGGTGTTGGTTTCAGACACGGTAACGCACTCCCTCGGCATCCAGGAAACACGGATCGACCACCCGCAGCCGGTACTGACTGCCCTGCACTGGCGAGGCGGCGATCACCTGCTGGCCAATCCGGCTGGTGCCGCCCTGCAACAGGCCCAGGCCGATGTTCTTGCCGAGCGACTTGCTGTAGGCGGTGGAGGTGATGTGGCCCCGGCCGTGCCCGGTGATCGCGTCGTCGGCAAAAAACAGGATGGCGCCGTTCGAGGGTACGGCGCCCTCCTCGGCCGGCTCCAGCCCGACCAGGGTCGGCCGGTCGGCGCGCGCCAGGTGCGCACTGCGCCGCAGCGCGTCGCCCCAGAACGGCTTGAGCTTGCTGGCCATTTTGCCCATGCCCAGGTCGTCCAGCGTCGTGCGGCCGTCCATCTCCGAGCCCACGACGTGGCCCTTCTCGATGCGCAGCGAGCCCAGTGCTTCCAGCCCGTAGGGCCGCAGCTGCCAGGGTTTTCCGGCCTCGAGCAAATGCTCCCACACCATACGGCCGTAATGCGCGGGGGCGTAGACCTCGTAGGCCAATTCGCCAGAAAACGTGAGGCGGATGATGCGTAAACGAACGCCCGCCAGCTGGCCGCCAGGTTCGGCATCGAGCAGGCCCATGTGGGGAATCGCCTCGGTGCTGAAGTCGATCTGCGGGAACGCCGCGGCGAGCACCTCGCGCGCCCTGGGGCCGGCAATACTCATGGCGGCCCACTGGTCGGACACCGAGGCCACCGTCACCCGCAGCTCCGGCCACACCACCTGCAGCAGGAACTCCAGGTGGCCCATCACCTTCGCCGCCTGGGCCGTGGTGGTGGTCATGAAGAACTCGGTCTCGCCCAAGCGGCTGGTGGTGCCGTCGTCCATCACGATGCCGTCTTCGCGCAGCATGAAGCCGTAACGCGCCTTGCCGACCGGCAGCTTGGCGAAACCGTTGACGTAGACCCGGTTCAGGAACTCGGCCGCATCCGGCCCCTGCACGTCGATCTTGCCCAGGGTCGACACATCGGCGATGCCGACCTGCTCGCGCACGAACGCCATCTCGGCCCGGTAGGCATCGGACAGGTTGGCGCCGGAGGCGCGGTACCACAACGGCCGCTTCCAGGCACCGGCCTCCATCATGACGCCGCCGTTGTCCACATGCCAGTCGTGCATCGCCGTGCGCCGCACCGCCGCCAGATGCGCACCGACGCACCGCCCGGCGAGGGTGCCGATGGTGACCGGCGAATACGGCGGGCGGAAGGTGGTGGTGCCGACGCCCTGGATGTCCAGCCCGCGTTTGCCGGCCATGATGGCCAGCGCATTGAGGTTGGATGTCTTGCCCTGGTCGGTACCCATGCCCAGCGTGGTGTAACGCTTGAGGTGCTCGACCGACACATAACCCTCCAGGTGCGCGAGCTCGATATCGTCCACCGACACGTCGCTCTGGAAGTCGACGAAGGACTTGTCCACCGGTTTGCCCGCAACCACCGGGGCCATCGGTACGAACGCCGTGCAACCCGCATCGGCCGCCGGTGCAGCGGGGCACACGCCAGGCACGGTCTTGCCACTGGCCGATGCCGCGGCTGCCGCAGCCGCCCAGCCGCTTTGCGCCGCGCCGTCCAGGGTCTGGGTGCCCAACATGCTGCCGGCACCGAAATGCCGGCGGTCGAAGCCGCCAGGCACGAAACTCGCGAGCTGCGCGTCGTAGACCGGCTTGATGCCGCGGTGCGAACTCAAATGCACGGTCGGCGTCCAGCCGCCGGACATCGCCACCAGGTCGACCGGCATGGCTTCGCCGGCGCCGGTCACACGCCCGCTGCCGATATCGAAGGGCGCCACCGTGCACTGCCGGACCCGGTGGGCGCCACGCACCTGCGTCACCGTGCTGCCCGGCCGAACGTCCACGCCCGCCGCGCGCGCTTGCGCCAGCAGGCCCGCGCCCACCTGGCTGCGCGCATCCGCCAGAACGACCTTGGCGCCGGCGCCGGCCAGCGCCACCGCATCGGCGTAGGTGGCATCGTTGTTGGTGGCGAACACGGCATGGCGGCCAGGCACCACCGCATAACGGTTGACGTACGTCCCGACCGAGGCCGCCAGCATGACGCCGGGCCGGTCGTTGCCGGCAAACACCAGCGGCCGCTCGATGGCGCCACAGGCCATGATGATGCTGGCGGCGCGCACCACATGCAGCCGCTGGCGCGGCACCCCACGCGCTGCGTCGGCCAGGCCGGGCGCACTGCGCTCGACGACGCCGACCGTATTGCCGTCATACAACCCGAATGCGGTAGCGCGCAGCAGCAGCCGCACCCGGCCGGAATCGGCCAGGTCCCGCAACATGCGCGCCAGCCACTGCGCGGCCTCGCTGCCCACTGGATACGACAGCAGCGCGCCGCCGGCCTCGAAATCCTGCTCCACCAGCGTCACATCCAGGCCGGCGCGCGCCGCACCGAGCGCCGCGGTCAATCCGGCCGGGCCGGAACCCACGACCAGCACGTCGGTGAACCCATGGTGCCAGTCATACCGGTCCGGGTCGGGTGCCTGCGACGCCACGCCCAGGCCGGCCGCCTTGCGGATGAAATGCTCGTAGAACATCCAGGCCTTGCGGGTCGGCCCCATGAAGGTCTTGTAATAGAAGCCGGCAACAAAAACCGGCGACAACAGCGAGTTGATCGCCATCAGGTCGAAATGCACCGACGGCCAGGCGTTCTGCGTGTAGACCTGCAGGCCGGCGTGGCACTCGAGCACGGTGGCGGCGATGTTGGGCTCGCGGGTATTGCCCGAGCCCACAGTCAGCAGTGCATTGGGTTCTTCGATGCCGGCGGCCACGATGCCGCGCGGACGGTGGTACTTGAACGACCGGGCCACCAGGTGCAGGCCATGGGACAGCAGCGTGGCGGCGACCGTGTCGCCGGCAAAACCGGCCAGGGCCCTGCCGTCGAGGCTGACCGAGAGCGCGCGGTCGCGCGCGATGCGCCCGCCCTGCGGGGCGCGAAACGGGCCCTGGGCCGGCCCTGCGGCGCTTGCCGGTACACCTGCGGCTTGCGCGCTGCTGTGTGCGCTGGCTTGGGGACGGCCCGGTGCGGCGCTCATTTCAGCGGCCTTTCCCGCGCCGGCATCACGGCCACGATGTCATGCGTCACGGTATGGCGCTGCACCACCAGCCAGCGCCGGCAGGCCAGGGTGTGTTGCCAGAATTCGGTGTGTATGCCTTTGGGGTTGTCGCGCATGTAGACCGCCTCCACCCATTCGTCATGGAACTGCGCATCCAGCGGCGGGTAGGTCTTGGTGGCGTCGCCGAAATAACTGAACTCCTCGTGGTCGCGTTCACCGCACCAGGGGCAATGGATTCTCAACATGGTCTGTGGCGCCCCTACTGCAGGTGGTTGTAGGGGCCGGTGCCGGCCTCGTCGATATACCGGCCGTTGGCGAAGCGGTCCATCGTGAAGCCGGCGTTGTATTCGTGTGGCCGGTCGTTGGCGATGGTGTGGGCGAAACACCAGCCGGATGCCGGCGTGGCCTTGAAGCCGCCATAACACCAGCCACCATTGAGGTACAGGCCCGGCACCGGCGTGGTGGTGATGATCGGGCTGCCGTCGGGTGTCATGTCCATGATGCCGCCCCAGTTGCGCAACACCCGAAGGCGCGCCGTGAACGGGATCAGGCTGACCAGCCCCTGCGTGGTCTCGGCCACATTGGCCAGGTTGCCACGCTGGGCATAACTGTTGTAGCGGTCGATATGGCCGCCGAACACCAGGCCGCCCTTGTCCGACTGCGACACGTAGAAATAGGTCGCCGACCAGACCACCACGTGGTGCACCACCGGTTTGATCGACTCGCTCACGAAGGCCTGCAGGATGTGGCTCTCGATCGGCAACCGCAGCCCGGCCTTCTGCGCCATCACCGAGGTGTGGCCAGCCACGGCCACCGCGACCTTGCCGGCACCGATATCGCCGCGTGTGGTCTTGATCCCCACGATGCGTTCACCCGCCCACTGGTAGTCGAGCACTTCGCAGTTCTGGATGATGTCCACCCCCAGCTGGTCGGCGGCGCGGGCATAACCCCAGGCCACCGCGTCGTGGCGCGCAGTGCCCGCGTCGGGCAACAACGCGCCGCCGTAGATCATGAAACGCGCCTGGTCCGAGTAGTCGAGGTACGGCGCTTCCTTCATGATCTCGTCGCGCGTGAGGATCTCGGCCCGTATGCCATTGAGCCGCATGATGTTGGCGCGGCGCACCCAGCCGTCCAGCGAAGCCTGCGAGCAGGCGGCGTACAGGTAGCCGCGCGGCGAGAACATCACGTTGTAGTTGAGCTCCTCGGACAGGCCGCGCCACAACGACAACGAGTGCTCGTAAAAGGCGGTGTTGTCCTGCATCATGTAGTTCGAGCGCACGATGGTCGTGTTGCGCCCCACGTTGCCCGAACCGATGTAGCCCTTTTCGACGATCGCGATGTTGCGCACGCCATGGTTCCTGGCCAGGTAATAAGCCGTCGCCAGGCCGTGCCCGCCCCCACCGATGATGATGACGTCGTAGTTCTTCTTCGGCTCGGGGTCGCGCCAGGCGCGCTCCCACCCCTTGTGGCCGCCCATGGCGTGTTTGAGCAGCGACCAGACCGAATACCGCTCGGCCATGGCTACATCCTCATGCGCACGGCGTGCGGGTCGAACGGCGGGTCCATCTGCAGGCGCGCCGGGCGTCGTTCGCCCAGGATCTCGATCTCCAGCTGCATGCCGGCCCGGACCAGTCCGGTCGGGATATAGCCCTGCGCCAGTGACTGGTCCACGAAATGGCCAAAACCGCCCGAAGTCACCCAGCCCACGACCTTGCCGTCGACCCAGATCGGCTCGTCGCCCATCACATCGGAGTCGGTGGCATCGACCACCATGAAGATACGGGTGCGCTTGGGCCCGTCGGCCTTTTCTTTCAACGCGGCCGCCTTGCCGATGAAGTCGGGCTTGTCGAGCTTGACGAAGCGCTCCAGCCCGGCCTCGAACGGGCCGTAGATCGGGCGGAACTCGCGGAACCAGGTGCCGAAGTTCTTTTCGAGCCGCAGGCACAGCAGTGCGCGCATGCCGAAGTTGCGGATGCCGAGGTCGGCGCCGGCGGCCATGATGCTCTGGTACAGGCGCAACTGGTATTCGGGCGCAACCCAGATCTCGTAACCGAGGTCGCCGGTATAGGTGACGCGGTTGACCTTGGCCCGCACTGTGGCGATTTCCATCTCGCGGTAGTCCATGAACTTGAAGGCCGCGTTGGACACGTCGTCGTCGGTCAGGCGCTGCAGCAGTTCGCGCGCCTTCGGCCCGGCGATCGACAGGCCGATCAGCTTCATGCCATACGGCTCCACCTTCACCGAACCATCGGCGGGAAGCTGCTGTTCGAACCAGCGCATGTGGTAGACCTGCGCCTGGCTCGAACCCCACATCATGTAGCGCTGCTCGGCCGCCTTGGCCACCGTGAAGTCGCCGATGATCTTGCCCTGGTGGTTGAGCATCGGCGTGAGCACCAGGCGCCCCTGCGTCGGCATCGTGTTGGTCATGACGCGCAGCAGCCACTGCTCGGCCCCGGGGCCGGTGATCTCGTATTTGGCGAAGTTGGCGATCTCGGTCACGCCGACGGCGTTGCGCACCGCCAGGCATTCGGCCTTGATGGGCGCGAAATCGTTGGAGCGGTGGAAGGACACGATGTCTTCGGCCTTCTCGCCGGCAGGCGCGAACCACAGCGGCGTTTCCATGCCCCAGGAGTCGCCCATCACGGCACCCTGCGCGCGCAGGGTGTCGTACAGCGGCGTTGTCTGCAGCGGGCGCGCCGCCGGCAACTCCTCGTTCGGGAAACGGATGCTGAAACGGCGCGAATAGTTCTCGCGCACCTTGGCGTTGGTGTAGGTGCGCGTGGCCCAGTCGCCGTAACGCGCCACGTCCATACCCCAGATATCGAACCCGGGATCGCCATCGACCATCCAGTTCGACAGCGCCAGGCCGACGCCACCACCCTGGCTGAAGCCGGCCATGACACCGCAGGCGGACCAGAAATTGGTGCGCCCCTGCACCGGGCCGACCAGCGGATTGCCGTCGGGCGCGAAGGTGAACGGGCCGTTGATGACGCGCTTGATGCCGACGTTCTCCAGCCGCGGGAAGTGCCGGAACGCGACTTCGAGCGAGGGCGTGATGCGGTCGATGTCGGGCGCCAGCAATTCCTGCCCGAAACTCCACGGCGTCTCCTTGGGCGACCACGGCACGCAGGCCTTTTCGTAGGCGCCGAGCACGATGCCCCGGCCCTCCTGGCGCAGGTAACATTCGGCGCCGAAATCGATCACATGGCCGACCTCCTTGCCGAATTCCTTGTTGTAGGCAACGATCTCCGGGATCTCGTCCGTCACCAGGTACATGTGCTCCATCGCCAGCACCGGCAACTCGATCCCCACCATGCGGCCCACCTCGCGCGCCCACAAGCCGCCGGCGTTGACGACGTGTTCGCATTCGACCACGCCCCGGTTGGTGACCACGCGCCAGCTGCCGTCGGGCTTTTGCTCAAGCGCCTCGACCTTGGTCTGGACCTCGATCGTCGCCCCGCCCAGTTTGGCCGCCTTGGCATACGCGTAGGTCGTGCCCGAGGGGTCGAGGTGGCCTTCGTTGGGGTCGAGCAGGGCGCCGATGAAATGGCGGTCCTCGATCAGCGGGAAGTACTTCCTGGCCTCGGCGACCGAAATTATCTCGGTGTGCATGCCGAGGTACCGTCCCTTCGCCACCGTGGTCTTGAGAAATTCCATGCGCTCGGGGGTGTCGGCGAGCATGATGCCGGCCGACAGGTGCAGCCCGCACGACTGGCCCGAAATCTCCTCGAGCTCCTTGTACAGGCCGACCGTGTAGCTCTGCAGCATCGCCACATTCGGGTCGCCGTTGAGCGTATGAAAGCCGCCCGCGGCATGCCAGGTCGAACCGGAGGTCAACTGGTCGCGCTCGAGCAGCATGACGTCCTTCCAGCCCTTCTTGGTCAGGTGGTAGAGCACCGAGCACCCGACCACCCCGCCGCCGATTACCACCACTTGTGCTGTCGTCTTCACTGTTGCATCTTCCTTGGTTTGCCGCAATGCCGGTCGTGTGTTCGGCCGGATCAGAAATCGGTTGGCGCGCCGCCTTCGGCCTTGCGCTTGGCCACGAAGGCGTCCAGTTCTTCCTCGATGGCGGCGTCCATTGGCGGGCGCTCGTAGGCGGCCAGTTCCTTTTGCCACACCGCGTTGGCCTTCTGGAACGCCGTCGGGCTGCCGGCCTCCTCCCAGGTCTCGAAATTGCGCCAGTCCGAGATGATCGGCGAATAGAACGCGGTCTCGAAGCGCTCCAGTGTGTGGGCCGTGCCGAAGTAGTGGCCGCCGGGGCCGACGTCGCGCACCGCATCCAGCCCCAGACCGGCAGGACTCACGTCGAGCGGCGTCAGGAACTCGGCCACCATCTGGAGCAGGTCCACGTCGACGATGAATTTCTCGAACGAGCAGGTCAGGCCTCCCTCCATCCAGCCCGCGGAATGCATGATGAAGTTGCCGCCACCCTGGATCACAGCCCAGAGCGAAAACACCGACTCGTAGGCCGCCTGCGCATCGACGGTGTTGGCGGCGCACACGTTCGATGTGCGGTACGGAATGCCGTATTTGCGGCACAACTGCCCGCCGGCGAGCACGGCCTTCATGTATTCGGGTGTGCCGAACGCCGGGGCGCCGGTCTTCATGTCGACGTTCGATGTGAAACCGCCGTAGACGACCGGAGCGCCTGGGCGCACCAGCTGGGTGAAGGCGATACCGGCCAGGGCCTCGGCATTCTGCTGCGCCAGGGCGCCGGCAATCGTGACCGGCGCCATGGCGCCGGCCAGCGTGAAGGGCGTCAGCATGATGATCTGGTTGCGCGACGACATCTCGATGATGCCCTGCAGCATCGGCGTGTCCAGGCGCAGCGGCGACGAGCTGTTGATGATCGAGAACAGCGACGGCTCGAGGTCCATCTGCGCATGTGTGATGCCGCGCGCGATGCGGGCGATCTCCAGGCCGTCCTGGTTGCGTTCCTTGCCCAGCGAATAGGCATGGAACGGCTTGTCGGTGAGCTTGGCGATGTCCGACAGGCAGTCGAGGTGGCGCACCGACGCGTGCAGGTCGACCGGTTCCACGGCGTACCCTCCACTGGCGTGCACCACGTCGTAACGCTGGGCCAGCCGCACCATGTTGCGAAAATCCTTCTGGTTGCCGGCGCGCCGCCCACCCTGCAGGTCGGAGCAGTTCGGCGGGCTGGCCACCTGGGCAAAGACCAGGTTCTTGCCGCCGATCTGCAAATTGCGCTCCGGGTTGCGCGCATGCAGCGTGAACTCGGACGGACAGGTCTTGATCGCCTCGAGGATCAGGTTGCGATCGAAACGCACCCGCTCCGAATTCGGACTCACGTCGGCGCCCGCCTTTTTCAGGATCGCCCTGGCCTCGGCGTGCATGAAGTCCATGCCCATTTCCTCGAGGATCGTCAGGGATGCGTTGTGGATGGCTTCGAGTTCGTCCTCGGAGACCACCGGCGTGGTCGGGAAACGGTGCTTGAGCTTGCGGTACTTGGTGGTCGCTGGCGCCGCACGCGTGGTGCCGCTGGCGCGCCCGGCGCGCCGGCGTGCGACCGGGCCCGGTAAGGATACTTCCGTCATGGGGGTGGCTCCTGAGAAATCGTGCCCGAGGCACGCTCAAGTATCCCGGAAAACGCCCCAACGCCGGACCCCATGTTTACGCGCGGTGGCCATGCACTGAAGTCATGGTATGCGCCGCGACCCGGGGGTTGCCGAGATCGGCCTGTCGGCACCGGCGGGGCCCACGCCGTTCAGGCACGCCACGGCAAAAACGCAGGCACCAAGCAAAACGCCCACTGTCAAAGTGGGCGTCTTGTTATCAGCGCAGTACGCTGACTTGTTGGTTGCGCGAGCAAGATTTGAACTTGCGACCTTTGGGTTATGAGCCCAACGAGCTACCAGGCTGCTCCATCGCGCGGCAAGGGAAAATTATAACCTATTCGGCCTTGTCTGTCTCGACGGCCGCGTCTTCGGCAAGCTCCGGGCGGTCAACCAACTCGACCAGCGCCATGGGGGCGTTGTCACCGACCCGGAAGCCCATTTTCAGGATGCGGGTGTAGCCGCCCGGACGCGCCTTGTAGCGCGGGCCGAGTTGCTCGAACAGCTTGGTGACGCTGTCGCGGTCGCGCAAACGGTCGAACGCCAGGCGGCGGTTCGACAGGGTGGCCTCTTTGGCCAGCGTGATCATCGGCTCGACGACGCGCCGCAACTCCTTGGCCTTGGGCAGCGTGGTCTTGATCGCCTCATGGGCGATCAGCGAGTTCATCATGTTGCGCAACATGGCGAGCCGGTGCTCGCTGGTGCGGTTGAGTTTGCGCAGGCCGTGTCCGTGACGCATAGTGCTTCTCCAATCAATTTATTAAACCGGCAGCCGGATCAGGTACTGCCCGTGGCACATAGCCCCAGCCGGGCTTGAGTCTACCGTTTTTCGAGTGCGGCCGGCGGCCAGCTCTCCAGCTTCATCCCCAGGGTCAGTCCGCGCGAAGCCAGGACCTCCTTGATTTCATTGAGCGACTTGCGACCCAGGTTGGGGGTCTTGAGCAGTTCGTTCTCGGTACGCTGGATCAGGTCACCGATGTAATAGATGTTCTCAGCCTTCAGGCAGTTGGCCGAGCGGACCGTCAGCTCGAGTTCATCGACCGGGCGCAGCAGGATCGGATCGAACTGCGTGTTGCCACGCGGGGCTGGCGCGTCGAAGGCGGCCAGTTCGCTGCCTTCGAGCTGCGCAAACACCGCCAACTGCTCCACCAGAACCTTGGCCGATGCGCGCACCGCGTCTTCGGCCGAGATGGCGCCGTTGGTTTCGATCTCGACCACCAGTTTGTCCAGGTCGGTGCGCTGCTCGACACGCGCGCTCTCGACCGTGTAACTCACGCGCTTCACCGGCGAAAAGGATGCGTCCAGAACAATTCGTCCGATCGACTTGGTGGGTTCGTCGCCATGGCGGCGCATCGTGCCGGGCACGTAACCACGGCCCTTTTCGACCTTGATCTGCATGTCCAGCTTGCCACCGTGCGACAGGTTGGCAATCACGTGTTCGGGGTTGATCACCTCCACATCGTGCGGCGTCTGGATGTCGGCCGCAGTCACGACACCGTCGCCGTCCTTGCGCAGGCTCAGCGTCACTTCTTCGCGGTTGTGCAGCTTGAACACCACACCCTTGAGGTTCAACAGGATGTTGACCACGTCTTCCTGGACGCCGTCGATCGAAGAATACTCGTGTAAGACGCCGGCGATGGTGACTTCGGTGGCCGCATAACCGGGCATCGAAGACAACAGGACGCGGCGCAATGCATTACCCAAGGTGTGGCCATAACCACGCTCAAACGGCTCCAGTGCAACTTTGGCGCGGTTGGTGCCAAGCTGTTCCACGTTGATTGCTTTGGGTTTCAGCAGATTTGTTTGCATGCAGACTTCCTCTCAATACCCCCGACTCGTTACATCGGTAAGGCTGGTGAAGCACCTGTTCCACAGTGCCCCGCGGATCAGGAACGATTTCTAGTGGACGACTGTTAACGCGAGTACAACTCGACGATCAGCGATTCATTGATGTCGGCGGCGAACTGGTCGCGGTCCGGCGTCTTCTTGAAAACGCCTTCGGCCTTGTCCAGGCTGACCTCGACCCAGGCCGGCATGCCGACCTGCTGCGCCAGTTGCAGCGCTTCGACCACGCGGTTCTGCTTCTTCGACTTGTCGCGCACCGAGATCACGTCGCCGCTCTTGACCATGTAGGACGGAATGTTCACCGACTGGCCATTGACCGTCATGGCCTTGTGCGACACCAGCTGGCGCGCTTCGGCGCGGGTCGATCCGAAACCCATCCGGTAGACGACGTTGTCCAGGCGCGACTCCAGCAGGAACAGCAAATTGGCGCCGGTGTTGCCCTTGCGGCGATCGGCCACCTCGAAGTAGCGGCGGAACTGCCGCTCGAGCACGCCGTACATGCGCTTGACCTTCTGCTTTTCGCGCAGCTGCAATCCGTAGTCGGAGGTGCGGGCGCCGGAGGTGCGACCGTGCTGGCCCGGCTTGGAGTCGAATTTCGCCTTGTCACCGATGGCGCGACGCGCGCTCTTCAGGAACAGGTCCGTGCCTTCACGGCGGGATAGTTTGGCCTTGGGGCCCAGGTAACGTGCCACTTGAACTTCCTTTATGTCATCTTCCGCAGCGGACTGCGGGAGCCGTCAGCGTGCAGCTGGCGGCGGTGGGCTTGTTGAAAAACGGATGCACCTGCATCCGGTT
>JANMYG010000028.1:0-6418 GCA_031381865.1 Betaproteobacteria bacterium
AGGCGGTGGATCTCGTCGATGAACAGGACGTCGTTCTTTTCGAGGTTGGTCAGCAGGGCCGCCAGGTCCTTGGGCTTTTCGAGCACCGGCCCGCTGGTCTGGCGCAGGTTGACCCCCAGTTCATGCGCGATGATGTGCGACAAGGTGGTCTTGCCCAGGCCCGGCGGCCCGAACAGCAGCACGTGGTCGAGCGCCTCGTCGCGCATCCTCGCCGCGCCGATGAAGATCTCCAGTTGTTCGCGGATTTTCACCTGGCCTACATAGTCGTCCAGGAGCTTGGGCCGCAGCGCCCGCTCGACCGCTTCTTCGTTCGGCGAAGCCGGCGTGCCCGACACCACGCGCTTGCCCGGCACCGGCGCAAAATCGTCGGTCTGGATGCTCACGCTCGGTGCTGCACGGGGGCGGTGGACGGCATGGTGCCGACTATAGCCTGCGCTGCGAGCGGGCCTCAAGTACGGGAGCGGGAATGCCGATAAGGACCCAGGCGCGGCCTCTCCCGTCCGGGACACGGGGACTGCGCCGACAACCGACATCCTTCCGACCGAGTCCGCGTGCCATGAGATATTCCACTGCCACCCTGTCCCACCGTGCCTGGCGATGTACCGTTGTCAGCGGCACGGCGCTGGCCTGCCTGATGGCATGGCTGCTGCTTGCAACCCGCCCGGCCGCCGCGCAGGACCATGGTGCAGCAGCGCACGGGCCGGCGACCGCGGCCAGGAAGCCGGCTTCCCCCGCGTCGATGGCCAGGGAAATCGGCGAACAGGTGCGCGACGCGGTGGACGCCGGCGACGCCGCCAGGAAACGCCTGACCCTGACGGTCAGCGGCAAGGACAAAAAACTCGTTGCACTGGCCGAAGCGCCCGCCGCGCCCAAGGCGATGGCGGCGCCGGCACCAACTGAAGCCGCGCCGCATGGCCCGGTCGGCGCCCCGGTCCATGTGCCCCCAGGTGCAATCGCGAACCCGATGGCAAGTCGCCAGTACATCCGCGCCAAAGCGGCGGCCCTGACCGGCCACACTGCCCCCGAAACCGTCGAGGCACACGCCACTGGCGACGTGCATTGGACCTACGAAGGCACCAGCGGTCCCCAGGCCTGGGGCCAGCTCAAACCCGAGTTCAACCTGTGTGCGATCGGCCGGCGCCAGTCGCCGATCCATATCGAGGAATCCGGCACGCTGCGCGGACCGGCGGAACCGATCCGGTTCAACTACCCGCCCAGCAGTGCCAGCGTGGTCAATAACGGCCACACGATACAGGTCGACGTGGTGGGCGACAACTTCATCACGGTGCGCGGCTCCGAATTCAAACTGCTGCAGTTCCACTTTCACCATCCCAGCGAGGAGCGGGTGAACTTCCAGAGTTTTGCCATGGTCGCGCATCTGGTGCACCGCAATGCCGAAGGCCAACTGGCCGTGGTCGCGGTGCTGCTGGAACCAGGCGCAGCCAACCCGATGATCAACAAGGTCTGGACCTACATGCCGCTGGATGCGGGCGACCGCGTGCGCATGCCCACCGGCATGGTCGACATGGCCGAACTGCTTCCTAAAGACCAGCGTTATTACCAGTTCATGGGCTCCCTCACCACCCCACCCTGCTCCGAAGGCGTGTTGTGGATGGTGCTCAAACAACCGGTCACGGTCAGCCGCGAACAACTCAAGATGTTCGCACAGCTGTTTCCGAACAATGCCCGGCCGGTCCAGCCGGTTTACGGCCGGGCCGTGCGCGACGCGCAATAACCGGGCGCGCGCTCGACGTGCCGCGTCAAGCCCTGGACAAGGCCTTCAGCGCGAGCTTGATGCCCTCGCTCACACCGACCGCGGCCGGCAGGGCCTTGAGGGACAGGGCCGCCTCCTTGTCGCTGTAGCCCAGCGCCACGAGGGCCTGCAGGATGTCGGCCTGCGCATCACTGGCCACGCTGGCAGGGTGCCCGATGTCGGCCCCGAGTTTGCCCTTGAGTTCGAGCAGCAGGCGCTCGGCGGTCTTCTTGCCGATGCCGGGCACCTTGACCAGCCGCGCCGCCTGCTGCAGCGTGACCGCCTGCGCCAGTTCGGCCACGCTCATGCCCGAGAGCACCGACAGCGCCGTGCGCGGGCCGACGCCGGAAATCTTGATCAGCTGGCGAAAGGCCTCGCGCTCGGCCGAGGTCTCGAAACCGTACAGCACCTGCGCATCTTCCCGCACCACGAAGTGCGTCAGCAGCGACACCGGTTCGCCCTTGCCGGGCAGGTTGTAGAAGGTGCTCATCGGCACCTGCACCTCGTAACCCACGCCATGGCATTCCACCAGCACCTGCGGAGGATTCTTGTCGCCGAGCGTGCCCGTGAGCTTGCCTATCATTGCCGGTACCGTCCTTGCCTATGATGGGGGACCTTTGCGACCCACCCTGCTGGAATTATCGACTTGATCCTCCGACACCTGTTCTCTCCACCCAACAACACCCGCCTGACAAACCTGTGCGGCCCGATGGACGAACACCTGCGCACCATCGAGGTGGCACTGCAGGTCAGCATCGCGCACCGGCACGAGCAGTTCAAGGTGGACGGCGCCAAGGTGCGGGCCAAACGGGCCATGGAGATGCTGCAGGCGCTGTACGAGATCGCCCAGCGGCCGATCGAATCGGCCACCGTGCAGCTGATGCTGGCCGGCGACGCGGACATGGATGCCGACGGCTCCCCGGTGTTGCAGACGCGGCGCGCCGACCTGCGCGCCCGCACGCCCAACCAGGCCACCTACCTGGCCAATATCACCAGCCACGACATCACCTTTGGCATCGGACCGGCCGGCACCGGCAAGACCTACCTTGCGGTCGCCTGCGCGGTCGACGCCCTGCAGCGCAGCGCGGTGCAGCGCATCGTGCTGACGCGCCCGGCGGTGGAGGCGGGCGAGCGCCTGGGTTTCCTGCCCGGCGACCTGAGCCAGAAGATCGACCCCTATCTGCGCCCGCTGTACGACGCGCTGTACGACCTGATGGGATTCGAGCAGGTGCAAAAGGCGTTCGAGCGCCAGGCGATCGAGATCGCTCCGCTGGCCTTCATGCGCGGGCGAACGCTCAACAACGCGTTCATCATCCTGGACGAAGCGCAGAACACGACGCCGGAACAGATGAAGATGTTCCTGACCCGCATCGGATTCGGCGCCAAGGCGGTGGTCACTGGCGACGTGAGCCAGATCGACCTGCCCAAGACGCAGCTCAGCGGGCTGATCGATGCGGAACGGGTGCTCAGAAGGGTCAAGGGCATCGCCATTTGCCGCCTCACCAGTGCCGATGTGGTGCGCCATCCGCTGGTGGCGCGCATCGTCGACGCCTACGGCATGCTGGGCCAGGACCGGGCGCCGCCGGAGGTGGCGATCCTGCCCCGCGGCGCGACGCGCAGGAAGGCGCCCTGAGGCCAGGCCGTTGATGCTCAAGCAACTCGTGTTGTCGCTGCAATTCGCCCGGCTGCCAAATGCGGCAATGCACCGCACCGCACTGGCGCGGCACCGCGTGAGGCGCTGGATCCGCCACGCGCTGGAGCGCGACGCGCAGATCACGGTGCGTATCGTGGATGCGCCCGAAGGCCAGGCGCTCAACCGCGATTACCGGCACCAGGACCATGCCACCAACGTGCTGACTTTTGCCTACGCGGGCGAGCCTCTGTGCGCCGATCTCGTCCTGTGCGCGCCAGTGGTTGCAAGTGAGGCGAAAGCGGCGCGTATACCGCTGGAGTGGCACTACGCCCACCTGGTGGTGCACGGCACCTTGCATGCGCAGGGTTGGGACCACGAAACCAGCGCGGCGGATGCCCGTGCGATGGAAGCGCGCGAAGTCCGGATTTTGGGCCGACTTGGTCTGCCCAACCCGTACACCTGAAGCAGAGTCGGCCGCCCCGGGGGTCACTCCGCACACCAGCCGCCAGCAGGCGGCAGGCGTAAGGCAGCACGCGGCAGGCAGCAGGCAGCAGGCGGCAGGCGGCCGCCAGTCGCCAGCCGCCAGCCGCCAGGGCGATGCAACCAGCATTGTCAGAGTCGTCATGTCGGGCTTGACCCGGCATCCATGCGGTAAGGGGGTGTGGATTGCGGATCGAGTCCGCAATGACAGCGGGAGGACGTCGGACCTGGTGTCCTGCTACTTCCGACTCACAACGCGCCCGGAACAGGCGGCTCGACGTGCAGCGGTACCGTTACCGGCCCGTCGTTGACGAGCGCGACCTTCATGTCGGCCCCGAACTTTCCGGTCTGGACCACCACATGCGCCGCGCGCGCCCGAGCGACGAAATAGTCGTACAGCCGCTCGCCTTCGCTGGGCGGCGCGGCAGAACTGAATCCCGGGCGGTTGCCGCCCGAGGTATCAGCCGCCAGCGTGAACTGGCTCACCACCAGCAGGCCACCCGCGACATCCTGCAGGCTCAGGTTCATCTTGCCTGCGGCATCACCGAAGATGCGCAACTTGAGTATCTTGGCCAGCATCCGGTCGGCCTGCTGCTCGCCGTCGCCCCGCTCGGCGCACAACAACACCAGCAACCCGGCGCCGATATGGCCGACCAGCTGCTCGCCGACAGTCACCCGGGCCTCGCTGACACGCTGCAACACGGCTTTCAAATCAGGTCCCTGGGGTCGTCGAAATGCGCCTCGACGTCGCTGGGCAGGAGCTGGATCGTCGCGCGCAGCCCGGGTACCGCGCTCATCAGGGCCTGCTCGACGCTGGTGCGCAGCGCCGCAGCGCGTCCGAGCGACCAGCTGGCGGGCATGTGCATATGCAGGTCGACGAAACGCCGTTGCCCGGATCGGCGCGTGCTGACATGGTCGAAGCGGATCGTGGGATGGTCGAACTCGGCCAGCGTCGACTGGATCTGCTGCATCACCGCCGGCTCGACCGCCTCGTCCATCAAGCCCTGCGACGAGCGCCACAACAGGTGTGCACCCTCGCGCAGGATGTTGACCGCGACCCCGATGGCCACCAGCGCGTCGAGCCACAACCACCCCGTCAGGGCCACCAGCGAGATGCCGATCACCACGCCGACCGAGGTCCAGACATCGGTCACCAGGTGCCTGGCATCCGCCTCCAGCGCGATCGAGCGGTGCGTGGCTGCCGCCTCGAACATCACCCGGGCCAGCAGCCAGTTGATGCCGGAGCTCAGCACCGACAGCACGAGCCCCCATCCCACCGAAGTCAACGGTTGCGGATCGAACAGCCGATGGCCGGCGGCCCAGATGATGCCGCCGGCTGCCCCGATGATCAGGATGCCCTCGAATCCGGACGAAAAATACTCCGCCTTGTGGTGCCCGTACGGATGCTCGGCGTCGGCCGGACGTTGCGCGATCGTGACCATCACCAGCGCAAAAATGGCACTCGCCAGATTGACGAACGACTCCATCGCGTCCGACAACAAACCCACTGAATCGGTGACGACCCATGCCAGCGTCTTGAGCGTGATCGTGACGACGGCAGCCGCCACCGAAGCCCAGAGCAGGCGCTGCGGGGTCAGGAAGCGGCTGGGCAGCAATGGCATGCGCGCATTGTCATCGATGGGGCGTCCGGCGCTGTCCCGGTCGCCGGCCAACGTGCAAGAATGAGCCATGTTCCATCGCTTGAAACGACATGCTCCGTGGGTCGCCGGATGGCTCGCGGTCTCGCTGCTGGGCGCACTGCTGCTTGCACGCGCGGAACTGACCCGGTTGAGGGAGGATTTCGAGACCAACGCGCGCATTACGCACCGGTTGTTGAGCCAGCGGGTGGTGCAGCATGATGCGGTGCTGTCCACACTTGCGCTGTTGCGTTCCAGTGCGGAACAGGCGCGCCCGGAACAACGTCTGCCCTCGGTATATCCACAGATCGTGTCGGTGCAGCGGCGCGAAACGGACGCCACCTGGCCGGACCCCCAACTGCTGGTGGCGGAGACCGAGTCGCGCCGCCTGCGCCGCGCGGTCTTGGTGGACGCGAATCTGGCCAAGGGACGCTACCAGATCGTCGTCGGTGCTGATCCGGCAAGTTATGCCCTGCTGGTGGATGTGCGCAACATGGTGCCTTGGAACGAATGGCCCATGCCTCCGGACGCCAGCCCGGTGCGCATGACACTCGAATATGCAGGGCAGTCGTTCGTGCTGCAACCGGGGGCGCGACAGCCAGAGGGCGCCGGCGGCTGGCGCTTCGAATTCCACAAGCAGCTGGCGGCCGAGAGCCAGCCGTTCGACGTCGTCGCCGAGCGCCGGGTGGGATGGGGTGAATTGCCGTGGGGTTCGATGCTGAGCTGGTCGTTGCTGGTAGCGGTGTTGCTGCTCTCCGCGCGCGCTTTGTTGCGGCAACGCACCGACCGCCGCCGCGCCGAGGAACTGTTGCGGCTGGGGCAGGTCGCGCGACTCAACACCCTGGGCGAACTTGCCGCCGGCATCGCCCATGAACTCAACCAGCCGCTGACCGCGATGCTGGCCAACACCCAGGC
>JANMYG010000031.1:0-17280 GCA_031381865.1 Betaproteobacteria bacterium
CGCAAAATGGCACCATCCATAGATTCACAAAACCGGAGCGCCATGAGCAAACTGTCACTGCTTGACCTCGGCTTCTTCATAGCCGAGACCGAGGCCAGCCCGAAACACGTGGCCGGCCTGCTGATCTGCAAGCGGCCGGCCGGCGCGACGCCGGTCTTTGCCAAGAACCTGTACAACGAGTTCCTGGGTTTCACCGACGTCAAGCCGCCGTTCAACCGCATCATCCGCTTCTCGCTGAGCGCCATGCCGCACTGGCAGGACGCCGACGCGGTGGACCTCGGGCAACATGTTTTCTACCACAAGCTGGCGCGCGGACAGAACGACCGGCAGGCCTTGTACGACTTCGTGTCGAGCTTGCATGTACCGATGCTCGACCGCAGCCGGCCGCTGTGGGAACTGCATGTGATCGACGGGCTCGACCAGGGCCGTTTTGCGCTGTACCAGAAGATGCACCACGCTTATGCCGACGGTGTGACGATGGCGCGCTGGACCGCGCAGGGCCTGGCGCAGTCGCCCGGGCAGCTCGAACTCACGCCGGTGTGGACGCTCGACCATGCGGGCCACACAGCGCGGCGCAAAAAACGCAACCAGGAGATGCTGCAATCGTTGTGGAGCCAGTTCACCGGCACCAGCCTGCGTTTCCTGGGCATCGGTCGCCTGGCCGCGATGCTGTTTCTCGAGAGTGTGCGACTGACCAAGAATGCGATTGCGCTGCCCTTCGTGTCGAGCGCCAAGACGCCGCTGACCGGCCAGGTCACGGCCGGACGCCAGTTCACCACCGCCGCGGTGTCGATGGAGCGTGTCAACCGGATCCGCAGCAGCACCCGCTCGACGCTCAACCATGTGGCACTGACCTGCCTGGACGGCGCGTTGCGCCGTTACCTGAGCGACCAGGGGGTGGAACTGCGCCGCCCGATCACGATCCAGATGCCGGTCAACCTGCGCCGCGAAGGCGAGAAGAGCGCCGGCAACAAGATCGGCATCATCCAGGTGGAGTTGTCGCCACCGACCGACGACCCCTATGTGCGGCTGCGCAACATCGGTTTTTCGCTGCGCAACGTGCGCACCATGATCGACAGCGTGGCGCCGGAGGCGATCGAGTCGTACACCATCATCACCGGCCTGGTGGCGCAGATCGCGGAACTGCTGAAGTTGAGCAACACGCTGCCGCCGATGGGCAACACGCTGGTGTCCAACGTGCCCGGCCCGCCGGAGCACCTGTACATCAAGGGCGCCAAGATGCTCGAGATGCACCCCATCAGCACGCTGCCGCCCAGCAACCTGCTCAACATCACGTTGTTCAGTTATGCCGGCGAGTTGTTCTTCGGCCTGATCGCCACCGACGAGTTGCCCAACCTGCAGCGCCTGGGGGTTTATGTGCAGGATGCGTTCACCGAACTCGAAACCTCGGTGCGCGACGCACACGCGCCGTAGGGTCGCGGTGCGGCGCGGGCACCGGCCAGTTGGCGGTTGCCGAGCATTTGTCATCTCGGGCTCGCTCCGGGATCCGTGGATTGCGGGTGCTGAAACCGCAGACCTGATCCGGGGCCGCAATGACCGGCTTCTTCGACCCGCTCAGGGCTTGTCGGCGTACTTCTGCCCCAGCGCCAGCAGCTCCGGTGTGCCGATCAGGTTGTTGAGCTGCTCGAAGTTGAGCATCGCGTGTTGCATCGGGGCCGTCGTCTGGTGCGTCTTGAGCGACTGGTAATAGTGCTGCAGCGTGTGCGCGACGGCGCGTGCCGTGCCACCCGGGAAGATCACGATCCTGAAACCGCGCCGGCCCAGTTCGTCGGCGCTTTGCACTGGCGTCTTGCCGCCTTCGACCATGTTGGCCAGCAGCGGCACCCGGTGCGCGAAGCGGGCACAGGCGGCGTCCATCTGGGCCGGTGTGCGCAAGGCCTCGATGAAGAGCGCGTCCACGCCGCAGGCAAGGTAGGCCTCGGCCCGGTCGAGCGCGGCCTCCAGCCCATCGAGCGCGAGCGCGTCGGTGCGCGCGAGGATGAGTGTGTTCGCGTCATGGCGTGCATCGAGCGCAGCGCGCAGCTTGCCGCACATCTCGGCGGTGCCGATCACCGACTTGCCGTCCAGGTGCCCGCAGCGTTTCGGGAAACCCTGGTCTTCGAGCTGCACCATGGCCGCACCGGCGCGCTCGAAACCACGCACGCTGCGCTGCACATTGAGCGCGTTGCCGAAGCCGGTGTCGGCGTCGACGATCACGGGTGTGGTCACGCGTTCGGTGATGCGCGCCAGCGTGTCCTGCACCTCGGTGAACGTGGTCAGCCCCACGTCGGAGCGGCCCAGGCGGGTGTAGGCGATCGAGGCGCCCGACAGGTACAGGGCCTCGAAGCCGGCCTGTTCGGCGACCAGCGCCGTCAGCGCGTCGAAGATGCCCGGCGCCAGCAGCACCTGTGGCTGCTGCAGCCGTTGCTTGAGTGGAATGTGCACTTGCGCTCCGCAGTGGTTGGGCTTGCTTCATCCGGCGGCCAGCTGGGCCGCCACCGTGCCGGCGGCAATCCAGCCGCCGCCGACCGCGCTCAGCAGGCCGTTGCCCGACAGGTACCCCCACACCGCGTTGCCGGACACGCCGCGCGCGGCGCCGCCGGCCGCCAGCAGGTTGGGGAACGGCGTGCCGTCGGCCCTGAGCACACGGCAGCGGGCATCGATGTCCAGCCCGCCCTGGGTGTGGAACAGCGCGCCGGTGACCTTGACCGCGAAGTAGGGCGCCCCCAGCACGCGCCGGAAGTCGCGGCCAAAGCGGTCCGGCTGGCCCGGGCGCACCGCCGCCAGCGTGGCGTGTAATGCGGTGGCGTCGCAGCCGATCAGCTGCGCCAGCGCGGTGATGTCGTGGGCCGACCTGAGCGCGCCGGCCTTTTGCGCCTCGACGAAATCCGGAAAGCCCTGCGCCATGTCGAGCAGCGGTGCGTCGAAGACGTTCCAGGCGATGCCGCCGGGCTGCTGCAGCACAAACACTGCGGCCTCGGAGTAGCCCTGGGTCTCGTCGTGAAAACGCGCGCCGTCGCGGTTGATCTGGACCCCGCCTTCCATCATCATGGCCCAGCTCATCAGCGCTCCTTGCGGAATCGCCCACGACCCGTGGCCCTGGTAGGCACCGAGGTCGGCCAAGCGCGCGCCGAGTTGCCGGCCCCAGGCGATGGCGCTGCCGTCATTGCCCTTGTGGCCCGCGAAGATGGCCTCGCGCATGTCGGGCAGCAGTTCGGCCACCATGGCGGCATTGCCGCCATAACCGTTGCAGGCCAGCAGCAGCGCGTCGCAGGCCAGATACTCCAGTGCGCCGTCCGGGCGCTCGTAGGCGACGCCCAGCACCCGGTCGGCGGCGTCGACCCACAACTCGCGCACCAGTGCTTCGGTCAGGATATCGGCCCCGGCCTGGACCGCGGCGCGTTCCAGGCGCGCCATCAGCGCCGCGCCGGTGTGTTCGGGCACCGCATGCATGCGGCGCACGCGGTGACCGGGGTACAGAAACCCGTCCAGCACTTCGAAGACGATGCCGTGGCGCTGCTCCAGCGCATCGATGGCCTGCGCCACCGCCTGCGCATAAGTCTGCACCAGGTGCGGCGCCGCGTCGCCGTGGGCCTTGGCCTGGATGTCTTCGGCAAACAGCTGGATCGAGTCTTCAATGCCCAGCGACTTCTGCAGCCGCGTGCCCGCCGCCGGTATGAACCCGGACGACAGGGCGGTCGAGCCGCTGGGCTGCGCGTCGCGCTCGAGCAGCACGCAGGTTATACCTTCGTCGCGCAGCCGGATCGCGGCCGTGAGGCCGCAGGCGCCCGCGCCGACGATGGCCACCGCCGCATGGGGGGCTGGCGGCAGCGCTTGCGCGCGCACGATGCGCAGTGGATTCATGGCAGTTTGCCCAGCCTTTTCTTGAGTTGGTTCATCAGGCCGCCGGCGGCGACCATGTCGAGCAGGAAATCCGGAATCGGCTCGCAGGCCAGGCGCACTCCGGTGGCCGTGGTAAGCGTGAGCCGCTGCAGGTCGAGTTCCACCGTTTCGCCGTCCTGCAGCAGCTGCGCCTGCGGCGCCGTCAACAGCAGCAGGCCCAGGTTGAAGGCATTGCGAAAGAACAAGCCGCTGAACGACGGCGCCACCACCGCCCGCACACCCAACTGCACCAGCGCGGCGGCGGCCTGCTCGCGCGAGGACCCGATGCCGAAGTTGGGCCCGGCCGCGACCAGGTCGCCCGGTCGCACCGCGGCCGCGAATTCGGGGCGGATGGCCTCCAGGCAATGGCGCGCGATGTCCTCGATGCCGAGCTTCATGTAGGCGCCCGGCGTCAGCACATCGGTGTCGATGTCGGCGCCGAATTTCCAGACCCGGTGCGCGGTCATGCCAGGAACCCCCGCGGGTCGCTGATGCGCCCGCGCAGCGCCGAGGCGGCCACGGTGTAGGGCGAGGCCAGGTAGACCTGGGCCGAGGCCGGGCCCATGCGGCCCTTGAAATTGCGCGCGGTGGTGGCGATCACGCTGGCGCCCTCGGGCACCGTGCCGCCGTAACCGGCGCAGGCGCCGCAGGCGGTGGGCAGCAGTTCGGCGCCGGCCTCGCGCAACACCTGCATGATGCCTTCGGCCTCGGCCAGCTGCTGGTCGTGCTGGCTGGCCGGCGCCACCATCAGGCGCACACCCGGTGCCACATGCCGGCCGCGAAACACCCGGGCCGCCGCGCGCAGGTCGTCGAGCTTGGCGCCGGTGCAGGCGCCGATGTAGGCCACGTCGACCGCCACCTCCGCAAACTCCGCCACGCCACGCGTGTTGGCCGGGCTGTGGGGCGCCGCCACCTGGGGCGCCAGGGTTGCGGCGTCGAAGTCGAAGGTGTCGGTCTGCGCCAGCGCGTCGGTAAACCAGGCGTTCGTGTCCACGCCGGGCACACCGACGCCGGCCAGCCAGTCGCGCGTGGTGGCGTCGGGTGCGATCAATCCGGCCTGGGCGCCCATTTCGGCGCTCAGGTTGGACATGGTCATGCGCTCCTGCATTGACAGCGCCTGCACCGCCGTGCCGCAGAACTCCACCGCCTGGTACTGCCCGCCGGTCATGCCGAAACGCCCGATCATGTGCAACATCATGTCCTTGGCCGTGACGCCCGGCGCGAGCCGGTTGTGCCACGCCATGCGCAGTGTCTGCGGCACGCGCACCCAGATCTCGCCGGTGACCATGACACCGAGCATCTCGGTGCTGCCGATGCCGAACATGTAGGCGCCGAACGCGCCGCCGGTGGGCGAGTGCGAATCGCCCCCGACGCAGAACATGCCCGGGCGGATGTGGCCCTTTTGCGGCGTGACCACGTGGCAGATGCCGATGCTGTCGTACACATGCGGCAGCTGCTGCTCGCGCGCCCAGTCGCGCGCGATGCGCACGATCCGGCGCGCATCGTCGTCCTGCTCGGGCACGTAGTGGTCCATCACCAGCACCACCTTCGACTTGTCCCAGATCTGCGCGCCCAGTTCTTCGAGCATCGGCTTGAGCCGGCGCGGACCCGACGAGTCGTGGAACATCGCCAGGTCGACACGGCAGTTGACGATCTCGCCCGGCGCCACGTGCGGGCGCCCGGCCGCGCCCGCGATCAGTTTTTGCGCCAGCGTGCGTGGGGGAAGTGCGGTGGATGTCATGGTGGGGGGGTCGGGTGCCGCGGTGGTGTCGGGCGGGTCGTCAGCTCGACAGGTTTTCGTTGACGGAAATCGTCGCATCGCTGCTGCCGACCTGGGAGATCTCCATCTGGTATTCGTAGCGGTCGGGCCGGTACAGGCCGTGCAGCCACTGCACCGGCCGGTCGCTGGTGTCGTACACCAGCCGGCGCACCGACAGCAGGGCCGTGCCGACCGCCACCTCGAGCGCGGCTGCGACCATCGCGTCGGCCTGGCGTGCCGACACGCTCTGGTGCGCGCGGCCGAGTTCCACGCCGGATTCCTCGAGCAGGCGCAGCATCGGCTTGCGCGCGAGCTCGCGCCGGCCGAAATCACGCGTCAATTCCTCCGGCACATAAGTCGTGATGTGCGACAGCGGGCCATTGGGCAGGCTGCGCCGGCGCACCCCTTTCTTGACCTTGGCGCCGAGCGGAATCTGCAACGCCTGGGCCACGCTCTCGGACGCGCCGATGGTGCGCCACTCGAGCACCGTGACTGTGGTGCACAGGCTCATGTTGACGATCTTCTCCAGCAACCCGCTCAGGCGCGTGGGCCGGGTCTTGCCGTTCTGGTCGCGCGAAGCGGGTGCGTCGCCATCGGGCTTCGGTGCCGGCCGGGTGCCGCGCCCGGCCTGGCGGATGATCAGGCCCTCCGATGCCAGCTGCTCCAGCGCGCGGCGCACGGTGACGCGGCCGGCGCCGAAATGTTTGCTCAAGGCCATCTCGGTCGGCAGGCCGTTGGCGAACTGGCCGTCCTGCAATTGTTCGCGCAGCACCAGGTAGACCTGGTGGTATTTGGGAAGTGGTAGTGCGGCTGCCATGTGCCGACCTTCAGTGGACAGGCTGGCCGCCGACCGCGAAACTCTCGATGCCGAAGATGTCCTGCAGCGGTGCGTCGTGCAGCACGTGGTAGAGCACGAAGCGGTAGGCGGCATGGGCGTCGAGTTCGCTCGGCGTAAAGGCAAAGGCCAGGTTGCCAGCCGTGCATACGCGACCGGGGTAGCCGTAATGCAGCAGGTTCTGCTTGAACACACCGGCCACGGTGCGCGCCTGTTCGGCGTCGGGCGCGATGAACTCGAGCACCAGCCCGGCCTCGTGGGCGCTGCGGTGTTCCGGCGCCAGCGCGCGCACCGCGCCCTGGCCGTAGATATGCGGGTGCAGCTGCCAGGCGCCGCCCACCAGCGCGCGCACGCGCTGCTCGACCGCCGCGATCGCCTCGGGCAAGCGGCCGAGCAGGGCTGGGTCGGCGACACCCGCCAGCAATACGCAGCGCGCGCCGACGAAAGCCGCGCCCTCGATCTTGAGCGTCGGCCGCTCACGCGGCACGAATTGCGCGCCGCAGGCGCGGGTGCGGTGGGTATCGAGCGCTTCGTAACGCGCATGCCGCAGCAGCAGGGTGCCGGTGGGTTCGTCGACCTGGAACGGATCGGCCTGTTCGTACAGCGCGTGCGCCGCCACCGAGGCCGGTGTCGCATGGGCGTGCGGGTCCATGCTCTCGAGCGTGAAACCGTCCATGTCGAGTTCGGCCAACATCGCGTCGCGACCGCCCGGGACGCAGCACAGCGAGGTGCATTCGATGATCTTGGCCATGTGCAGGCACAGCGCCGGTGGGTAGCCCAGCAGCTCGGGCAGCGTGGCGAAGATGGCGGTGTCGCAGGCGCGCCCGGCGATCAGCACGTCGGTCGGCTGGCGCAGCGCACGCGCCAGGGTCTCGGTGCCGCACTGGCCCACGATGTGGCAACACGCCAGTATCTCGGCTTCGGTCGGTTCGGCCATCGGGCCGATCGGCGCCAGCCTGCCGGCGCGCAGTGCGTCGACGACCTGTGCGCCGGAAAGGTCGCTGGCCACCGTGGTGAGGCGAAATTGCAGCGACTTGCGCCGCGCGATCTGCTGCACCAGGGCCACCGTTGCGTCCAGCTGCGGCCGCGCGCCGGCGGTGCCCGCGCTGCCGATCACGAGCGGTATGCCCAGTGCGAGCGCGGCGCACAACACCAGTTCGAGGTCGCGCAGCAGCATCGCATGTGGCGCCGCCATTGCGCCGGAGCCCAGGTAGTAGGGGCCGGGGTCGATCGAGCCCATGTCGCAGCCGATGAAATGCGGCAGCCGCAGCAGGCCGCGTTCGAACGCCGGCCGGGGTATGCCGTAGCCCAGTTGCCCCGACGCCGCCAACACCCGCAGCGGCCCGTCGGCCGGACGGTGGCTGTGCAGCAGGCGTTGCACGGCTGGCATGGCGGTACCCGAAACACGCACTGGAGTAGCTGCGTGCTGCGCACTGCGGTGCGCGCTTGCCTGGGAGCGACCCGGCGCGGCGCATGTGGCCCCCACGCTTGTCACTTCGTGTACCGCGCTGCCCCCCAAGGGGGCCATCGCGCCTTGGGACGGCCCGGCGCCGCTCACAACACCACTCCCAGCAGCGGCGCATGTTGTTGCGCGCCGTAGACGTCGCCGTCGCCCGGGTCGCCGGCGCAGATGCGCCGCGGCATCGAGAATTTGATCGCCAGGATGTCGGGCAGCAGATGGCGCTGCACCTGGGCCGGGTCGAGCTGGTACAACGCGGCCACCGCGTCGCTGGACAACGCCGCGCTGCGCTCTGCCAGCACGTACGCCGGCGCATCACGAAAGAAGATGTCGACCGTGAGCTGCGTCGGGCCGGCATTCTTGCTGCGGATCACATGCGCCAGGGAAGGCAAGGCGCGCCCGGAACTGGCTGGCATGGTGCGCTCCATCAGCGTGCCGTGAAGCCGCCGTCGGCACACACCACCTGCCCGGTGATGAACGATGCCCGGCCAGACAGCAGGAAACTCACCAGTTCGCCGATTTCAGCGGGCTGCCCCAGGCGACCCATCGGGATGCTTTGTCGCATGGCGACCAGCGCCACCGGGTCGGCCAGCGTGGCGGCCACCATGGCGGTTTCCACCGGGCCCGGCGCCACGGCGTTGACGCGAACACCTTGTTCGGCCCACTCCAGCGCCAGCGACCGGACCAAACCGTTGAGGCCGGCCTTGGAGGCCGCATACGCAGCGCCGCGGGCATGCCCGACCAGCCCGATCTGGCTTGTGACCACGACCACGCTGGCGTGCGGCGCGTGGCTCTGGCGCATGTGCGCGATGGCAGCGCGCACCAGCACGAAGGTGGCGCTCAGGTTCAGCTCCAGCGTCTCGCGCCACTCCTGCAGCGTGGTGTCGTCCGAGCCCTTCTTGTAGAAGATGCCAGCGCAGCAGGCCAGCGCGTCGAGCGCGCCCAGGGCTGCGGCGGCCCGGCCCGGCAGCGCGCTGGTGCCGGCGTCGTCGCGCAGGTCCTGCAGCAGGACCTCGGCTTCGGGCAACTGCTGCTGCACCACGGCCGCCTGCGATGCATGCTGCACCACCGCCGCGATGCGCGCGCCGTGGTCGTGCAGCACACGCGCGGTTGCCAGGCCGATGCCGGAGCCCGCGCCGGTGACCAGCACGTGCCGGCCGCCCATTTCGGACCGGTGGGAGCGTGTCATGGTGCGGGCGCCTGTCACGTCATAGACCCAGGTAGTTCCGGCGCAGATCGGGGTCGCGCGCGAGTTCGGACGCCACGCCCTGCATGGCCACCATGCCGTTCTCGATGATGTAGGCGCGGTGCGCTATCGCCAGCGTCTGCACCGCGTTCTGCTCCATCAGCAGGATCGACTGCCCGGCGCGGTTGATGCGCCCGATCAGCGCGAACATCTCCTCCACCAGCAGCGGCGACAGCCCCAGCGAGGGTTCGTCCATGATCAGCAGTTCGGGCTCGGACATCAGGCCGCGGCCGATCGCCAGCATCTGTTGTTCGCCGCCCGACAAGGTGCCGGCCGACTGCGCGAATCGCTCCTTCAGGCGCGGGAAGATGGCAACCACCTTCTCCATGTTCTGTACCCGGCGCGCCTTGCCGCGCACCAGGCTGCCGAGTTCGAGGTTTTCGCGCACGTTGAGGTTCGGGAACACGCGCCGGCCCTCGGGCACGTGGATCACGCCGAGCTTGACGATGTCCATCGAGCTCTTGCCCACCAGCTCGGCGCCCTCGAACCGGATCGATCCGGAAAACGGCCGGTTGAGGGCCGAGATGTTGTTGTTGAGGGTCGACTTTCCGACGCCGTTGGAGCCCAGCACCGCGATGATTTCGCCCTTGCCCACGTCCAGGTCGATGCCGCGCAGTATTTCGACATGGCCGTAACCGGCGTGGAGCTTGCGGATTTCAAGCATGGGCGGCTCCGGCCGTGGCATCGGCCATCTTCTCGGCGCCGCCGCGCCCGAGGTAGGCCTCGATCACCGCGGTGTTGTTGACCACCTCCTGCGGACTGCCCTGGGCGATGATCTTTCCGTACGACAACACGTAGATGTGGTCCGACAGGCTCATCACCGCGTGCATCACATGCTCGATCAGCAGCACCGTGACGCCGCTGTCGCGGATCTTGCGGATGATGGTGATGATCTCCAGGATCTCGGACGGATTCAGTCCGGCCATGACCTCGTCGAGCAGCAGCAGGCGCGGCGAGGTGGCCAGCGCGCGCGCCAGTTCCAGGCGCTTGCGCCCGGCCACCGTCAGGTCGGCGGCGGGCTGGGCCAGCAGGTGCTCCATGCCGACCTGCCGCGCCACCGTGCGCGCATGTTCCCAGGCCGGCGCGCGCTGGGGGAACTTCTGGTAGGCGCCGACGGCGATGTTTTCATGCACGCTGAGCTTGGCGAACGGCTGCGTGATCTGGAACGTGCGCACCATGCCGCGGCGCGCGATCTGGTGCACCGGCAGGCCCGTGATGTCCTGGCCCAGCAGTTCCACGCGCCCGGAGTCGATCGGCAGAAAACCCGCGATGCAGGCAAACAGCGTGGTCTTGCCGGCGCCGTTGGGGCCGATCAGCGCCACGATGCGCCCGGCGTCCACCGACAGGCTGGCGTCGTCGACGGCACGCAGGCCGCCGAAGATCTTGGTCAGTCCGGACACCTGGAGCATCACCGGTTTCCCTGGGCGGGGCTGCGCCGGCGCCTGAACAGATCGATCAGGCCGTTGGGCAGGTAGGCGATGATGACCACCAGCAGGCCGCCGTACAACACCAGCGACAGGCCGGGCAGCTTGGTCAGCACACGTGTGCCTTCGCTCACCAGCGCCAGCAGCACCGAGCCGATCAGCGGGCCGAACACCGTGCCGGCGCCGCCGATCATGCTCACCAGCAGCATCTCGACCGACTTGTCGACACCGAACACGATGGTCGGGTCGATGTACAGGAAATACTGGGCGAAGAAACATCCGCCCACGCCGCCGATGGCGCCCGACAGCAGCATCACCTTCACCTTCTCGGTGAACACGTCGATGCCCAGCGCCATCGCGGCTTCCTCGTTCTCGCGGATCGCGGCCAGATGGGCGCCGAAGCGCGAGCGGCGTAGCCACTCGGCCAGCGCGATTGACAGCGCCGTCAGCAGCAGGATCAGGAAATAGAAGCCGCTGCGTTCGGCAAACTGGAAGTTCGCCACGCCGGCCTTCATCGGGATCAGCATGCCCAGGCCACCACCCGTGATGCCGACCGAATTGCTGATGATGCGCAGCACCTCGGCGAAGGCCAGCGTGATGAGCGCGAAATAGGAGCCCCTGAGCCCGGCCCGGAACGACAACACGGCGATGATGCCGCCCACCAATGCCCCGGCCAGCGCGGAGGCGGGCAGGCCGAACCAGGGCGACAGGCCAAGGCGCATCTGCACGATGGTCGAGGCGTAGGCGCCGACGCCGAAGAAGGCGACGTGGCCGAACGACAACTGGCCGGCAAAACCGCCCGAGATGTTCCAGGACTGGCCGATGAACGCGTAGAACAGCGCCAGCACACCGAAGTTCAGCATGAAGCTGGACGGAAAAACAAACGGAAAGGCCAGCGCCAGGGCCAGCACCAGGCCGTGCAGTTTCCAGGGCACCGGCTGCAGTTCGGAGCTCACCGCCTGGCTCCGAACAGGCCCGACGGGCGAAACAGCAGGATCAGGATGAAGATGATCGAAATGCCGATCTGCCCCAGGCTCTCGCCCAGGTACAAGCCGCCGAAGGATTCGGTCAGGCCGACGATCAGCCCGCCGACCACGGCGCCCAGGAAACTGCCCATGCCGCCGAGCACCACCACCGTGAAAGCCACCAGCACGAACACATGGCCGATGGTGGGCGAGACGTAGAAGATCGGCATCAACAGGCACGCCGCCGCGCCCAGGGTCGCCAGGCCGATGCCATAGGAAATCGCGAAGATGTGTTCCACGTCGATGCCGACCAGGCGCGCGCCCACGCGTTCCCTGGCCACCGCGCGGATGGCGCGCCCGATGTCGGTGCGCTGCATGAACAGCCCGAGCGCCGCGCAAAGAAGCAGGGCCACCACGAACGAGATCAGCTTGGGCAGCGGAACCAGCGTCGGCCCGAGTTCGATCATGCGGTCGGAATAGGAGACCGAAATCGTGCGCGAGTCGCCCTTGAAGAACATCAGCGCGATGTTCTCGATCAGGATCGACAGGCCCAGCGTGATGAGCAGGATGTTTTCGTCCTTGCCGTTGGACAGGCGCCCGATCACGCCCTTGTACAGCGCATAACCGAGTGCGAACATGGCCGGCACCATGACCAGCATCGACAGGTACGGGTCCAGCCCCAGCTTGGTGAGCAGGTAATAGACGCCGAACATGGCCAGCATGAGCATGCTGCCGTGCGCGAAATTGATGATGTGCAGCACGCCGTAGATCAGCGTCAGGCCGGATGCGACAAGCGTGTAGATGCCGCCGAGCAGCAGGCCGTTGATGGTGGCTGCCGCGAGGATGGTCGGGTCCAAATCGGTCTCCCGGTGCGGCTGCCGACCGGGCCAGGTGCCCCGGGTCGACCTGGCCGGCGTTGCGATAAGTTCAGCTGAACTTGGGACGTGGGAACACCGGCTTGACGGCCGCGAATTCGGCCGGCCACACCACGTCGATGTCGGTGCGCGTGGCCTGCAGCAAGGCGGCGCGGCCGCCCTGGTTCTGGCCGTTGACGAACTTCGTCGGGCCGTACGGCATGAAGTGGTCGGACCAGGTGCTGGCCTCGAGCGCCGAGATCACCTGGGCCTTGTCGGCCGACTTGGCCTGCTCGAGCGCGCTGGCGTAGAGCTTGATCGCGTTGTAGGAGCAATAGACCTCGAAGGTGAACAGGGTGTCCTTGGCTTCGACGCGCTTGCGCATTTCGAGCGCCTTCGGGTTGCGCGGGTTGTACCAGTGGTTGAAGTCCATCATGTACTGCGCGACTTCGGGCTGCTCCTTGATGAACTTGTAGTTGAAGCCGCCGCCCAGCACGCTGAACATGCCCGCCAGGTCGACCTTCTGCTGGTACAGCGTGCGCGCCATCAGCACGTATTCGTTCTGGTAGTTGCTCATGATCACGATGTCGGGCTTGATGCCCTTGATGCGCAGCACCAGGTTGGTGAAGTCGCGCGTGGGCGAGGCGTGCGGCAGCACCTCCTTGACCTCCAGCCCGATGCCCGAGATCTTGGCCGACAGCAGCTTCGCGGTGCTGGTGCCGAACTCGGAGTCCTCGTGCACCAGCACGGCCGTCTTCGCCACGCCGCCGGCGGCCTTGTTGACCTCGGCCAGACCGGCAAAGGCGTCGTCCACGCACTTGCCGTTGCCGGGCGCCAGGCGGAACACGTTCTTGAGCCCGCGGCTGACCAGTGCGTCGGACACACCCACGTCGATCAGGAACGGCGTGTTGTATTTGGCCGCGGCCTGCGTGGCGGGCAGGGCGATGGCGCTCGAAAAACAGCCGATGTAGGCCGACACGCCCTCTTGCTGCATGCGCTCCACCTCGCCCACGCCGACTTCGGGGCGCGACTGCGAATCGCCCAGAACGCCTTCGAGCTTGGCGCCGCCCATAGCCTTGATGCCACCGGCCGCGTTGATCTCGTCGATGGCAAGCATGGCGCCCATGCGCGACTGGCCGCCGCTGTAGGCCAGGGCGCCGCTCACCGGATGCAGCAGGCCGATCTTGACCGGCCTGGGCTGCGCCAGCAACAGGCCGGGCGCACCCATGACGGCACTGGCGGCACCGGCCTGGAGAATCAAACGACGCGACGGATGGTGGGCAGAAGTCATGGAGTGTCCTCGTGGTGGGGTGAAGAATATTGTTCCATAACTAGAACAATTGGCCTAGACTATGCATGTTACCCGGGGTCAAGTCAACTCGGGCAGACCCGCAAACCCTGATCCGATCCAACCCCGGGGCCGTCGTGATGGACCACGCGCTGTACAGCTACTCCGCATTGCCGACACGGTCGCTGTACCGGTGGCCCGAGGGCAACGGGCTGGCGGCTTATGTGGTGCTGTTTCTTGAGCACTGGGAGCTGCTGCCGCCACCCGGCGCCCTGCGCGACCCGCGCATGGTGGGCGAATTCGGCAGCTTCACGCCCGACTACCGCAGCTGGTCGCAACGCGAGTACGGGCTGCGCGTGGGCATCTTCCGCGTCATCGACGCGCTGCGGCAGGCCGGCGTGCGACCGGTCGTCGCGGCCAACGCCATGGCGGTGCAGCGGCTTCCCGGTCTGGTCGACACGCTTGGCGACTGGGGTTGCGACTGGCTGGCGCATGGTGTATCCGCCACCCGCATGATGCATTCCGGAATGTCGGTGGCCGAACAGCAGGAGCACATCGGCGAGTCGATCGCGGCGCTGGAGGGCGCCACCGGGCGCCGCCCGCAGGGCTGGGTCAGCCAGGACTGGGGCACCACCCCGGACACCCCCGCGTTGCTGGCCGCGGCGGGCATGTCTTACACGCTGGACTGGTGCAACGACGACCAGCCCTGGTGGATGTCCACCACGCCCACCCTGCTGTCGGTGCCGCTGTCGGCCGAGTGGGACGACGTGCAGTGCCAGTGGCTGCGCCACATCGAGCCCCGGGCCCATGCCGAACTGGCGGCCGGGGCGTTCGGGCGGCTGCACCAGGAATGCGCCAGACACCAGCGCGCCGCGGTTTTCGGCTTGGCCATCCATCCCTGGCTGGCCGGCATGCCGAGCCGCATCGCGGCGTTGCGCACCCTGCTGTCGGCGCTGCGCGCGCGCACCGACGTGTGGTGGACCACACCCGGCGCGATAACCCAATCCACTCCCCAGAGCTGACACCGATGGACTACCTCGACACGCTGAGTCGTTTTGCGGCCGAGCTGGAATACGCGGCACTGCCGCCGGAAGTGCAGGAGCAGCTCGGCTGGATCCTGGCCGACACCGTGGCGGCCATCGTGGCCGGCTCGGCCGAACCCGAGCTGCGCGCGCTGGCCGGCGGCCTCGGCAGCGGTGGCGGCGCCACGCTGGTCGGGCTCGGGTGCAGCGCCAGCATGGACGCGGCGGCGCTGCTCAACGGCACGGCCGGCACCTTTCTCGAGATGGACGAGGGCAACCGGTTTTCGCGCGGCCATCCGGCGGTGCACGTGCTGCCGGCGGCGCTGGCCCTGTGTCAACAGCGCGGCGCCGGCGCGGCGGTATTCCTGTCGGCCGTGGTGGCGGGTTACGAGGTCGGCTCGCGCCTGGGCGCGGCCAGCAGGCTGCGAGCGGCCATGCATCCGCACGGCACCTGGGGCACGATCGGCGCGGCGGCTGCATGCGCGCGCGTGGCCGGGCTTGCCGCGGCGGCGATGCGCGAGACCATCAACATCGGCGCCTCCCTGACCACCGCCACGTCCAAGCAGACCATGCTCGAAGGCGGGCTGGTGCGCAACGTCTATGCCGGCATGGCCAACCGCAACGGCCTGCTGGCGCTGCAGCTGGCCGAGAGCGGCTTCACGGGCGAGCACGACGGCCCCGGCTCGTTGTTCGGCAAGATCGTTTCGGAGCATTTCGACACAGCCGAGGTGCTGCGGGGTCTGGGTGACAGCTGGCACCTGATGCAGAACTACTTCAAGCTGCATTCCTGCTGCCGTTTCAACCACGGCACGCTGGACGCCATCGACGCGATCGCGGCGCGCTCAGCCTTGCCGGCTCCGGAGCAGATCGCGCGCATCGATGTGCGCAGCTACAACCTGGCGGCCGAACTGTCCGACAAGGCGCCGCGCAACACCCTGGCGGCCAAGTTCTCGCTGCCGTTCGCCGTGGCGACCCGGCTGGTGCATGGCAATAGCGCCATGGCCAGCTTCAACTGGGACGCGGTGCGCAACCCGCAGGTGCTGGCGCTGGCGCAGAAGGTCGACGTGTCGGAAGACCCGGCCATGACGCGGCGCCTGCCGCAGGAGCGCCCGGCGCAGGTCGTCATCACGCTGACCGACGGCAGCCGCCTGACCGGCGAGGCCGGAGTCAACCGCGGCGACGATGCCTCGCCCTATACCCGCGACGAACTGCGTGGCAAGTTCATGGACCTGACGCAGCGGGTCTGGAGCGAAAAACACGCCGCGCAGGTGTTGCAGGCCACGCTGGCGCTGGGCAGCGGCGGTGTCACGTTGCCGGATTGGGTTGCGCTGCTGGACTATCCGCCTGCGTATTGAGTTGGTGTGCCGCGGCCGGCTTCAGGCCACGCGAAACTCGTTGGCCCGGTTGAGCCACCCGCGCAAAAAGACGTTCTGGCTGGCGTCGCGCGCCACGATCGACTGGTAGAACGCGATGCGCCGGTCGACCAGCTTGTTCTTCAGGGCATCGCCCAAAGTGCTGGCCGCTGCCTTGGCGCAGGCAAGTGTCTCGTCGCCGATACCGCCATCGACCGCGCACGTGTTGCCGGTTTCATTCAGGACCTGCTGCAGCAGCTTGATCGCGGTTGCCGGTCCGTGGTTGATGCTCATGTCGAACATGACCGGCTGCACACTCTTGGGCAACTGGTCGATCTTCGGACGGGCGCAATATTCGGCGCGGTAGATCTTCCGCGCCTCGTCGACGCTCATTTTGCGCACGTCGTCGGTGGTGACGCTGTGCCCCCGCCACGCCTCCAGACTGCGCTGGGTGATGCCGAAGTTGGTCGGACCGCCCCGGTCGCTCGGGTGGTTCGTGAACCCGCCTTCGCGCTGGAGGATATCGTCGATCATCCGATCGACGTCGTTCCCGCCCGCCACCGCGGCCCCGGTGTCCGTGTCGGCCCGGGCCAGCTCCCGGACCGGTGGCACGATCGGCTGCGACGGCGTCGGAAAGGTGGACAGGTTGGTCTCGACCATGCCCGGCAGTGCTGACGCCGGTTCGCCGGACAGCAGTGCCTCGATGTTCTTGACCGCTGGCGTCAGGGCGGCGAGCGCTCCGTTCAGGTTATTCAGGACTTGTGTTGCAAGGTTCGGCGTGACGCCGGCCACGACCGCCTGCAGCTTGGCGACCGCGTCGTCGAGGCCGCGCGAGGCGTTGACGAAGTCTTCCGAGAGCTTGGCTTCCCACGCCTTGTCGAGCGCCGTTATGGCTGCGTTGATCTTGATCCACTCGGGCCCATCGATGTCCACGCGCCTTTTGGCTTTGACCAATTGGTCCCGGGCTTCTGCGAAATCTGGCATGGTGGTTCTCCTTCGAATGGCTTGTGGGTTGATCGCCTCTGTTCGCCTAGGGCGAGGCCGGGGCCGGCAATGGATTGCGGTAGGCGGCCATGGCGTCGCGCAGGTCGAACGCGACCTTGAGCAGGCGACCGACCTCGGCGCGCAGATCGACCGGCTTGGCGAGGCTGTCGGCGACAAGGTCCAGACTGCGCCTGGTTTGCCTGAGCGTGG
>JANMYG010000309.1:0-17409 GCA_031381865.1 Betaproteobacteria bacterium
GAGGGCAAGACCCTGCTGGCCGAGGATGGCTCGCACTCCATCGGGGCGGACCTCACCACCGGTTATCCGGAGTTCGACCATGTGCTGCTCAAGAAGCTGGGCTGGTGGGACGACCTGAGCGAGGCCGAGAAGACGGCCGCCGAGGGCAAGAACTGGAAGACCGACATGTCCGGCGGCATCCAGCGCGTGGTGATGCAGGTCCACGGTTGCCACCCCTTCGGCAATGCCAAGGCGCGCGCGGTGGTGTGGAATTTCCCCGATGCGATTCCGCAGCACCGCGAGCCGCTGTACGGCAACCGTGCCGATCTGCAGGCGAAGTACCCGACCCACGACGACAAGAAGACGTTCTGGCGCCTGCCCACGCTGTACAAGTCGATCCAGGACAGGAACATCGCGGACAAGGTGCATGAAAAGTTTCCGCTGGTCCTGACCTCGGGTCGGCTGGTGGAATACGAAGGCGGCGGCGAGGAGACCCGCTCCAATCCGTGGCTGGCCGAACTGCAGCAGGAGATGTTCGTCGAGATCAACCCGGCTGTGGCGTCGGCCAAGGGCATACGCAACGGCGAGCGCGCCTGGGTCTCCACGCCGACCGGCGCGCGGCTCAACGTGCAAGCGCTGGTGACCGAAAGGGTGGGGCCCGACACGGTGTTCATGCCGTTCCATTTCTCGGGCCGCTGGCAGGGCGCCGACATGCTGGCCTATTACCCGGCCGGCGCGGCGCCTGTGGTGCGCGGCGAAGCCATCAACACCGCGACCACGTATGGCTCCGACAGCGTCACGATGATGCAGGAGTCCAAGACCACCGTCTGCAACGTGGAGAAGGCATGACCCCCACGCTCTTCACGCAAGAAATGACCCACCAGGAGACACCATGGCGCGCATGAAATTTGTCTGTGACGCGGAGCGCTGCATCGAATGCAACGGCTGCGTAACGGCCTGCAAGAACGAGAACGAGGTTCCGTGGGGTGTCAACCGGCGCCGTGTCGTGACCTTGAATGACGGCGTGCCGGGCGAGAAATCGATTTCGGTGGCGTGTATGCACTGCAGCGACGCGCCGTGCATGGCGGTTTGTCCGGTGAACTGTTTCTACCGCACCGACGAAGGCGTGGTGCTGCACGACAAGGACGTGTGTATCGGCTGCGGTTACTGTTCCTATGCCTGCCCCTTCGGCGCGCCCCAGTTTCCGTCGCAGGGCACCTTCGGTGTGCGCGGAAAGATGGACAAGTGCACCTTCTGCGCCGGTTCCAGAGGTCAACGGCAGCCAGGCCGAGTTCGAAAAATACGGGCGCAACCGGCTGGCCGAGGGCAAGTTGCCGGCCTGCGCCGAACAGTGTTCGACCAAGGCCCTGCTGGCGGGCGATGGCGACGTGGTCGCCGACATCTTCCGCAACCGCGTGCTCAAACGCGGCAAGGGCGCCGAAGTCTGGGGCTGGGGCACGGCTTATGGTTCCAAGGCGGGCGTCGAGCCACCTGCGCCGGCGGTGAAGTCATGAGCAGCATGCGGCCGCCCGAAGGTGTTCAGCAACGCGACTCGCACAGCGAAGGCACCCCGGTCAGCGCCGCGCCGGGCCGCCCTCAAGCAGGCTCGCGCTGCAGCACGCAGCACCGAGGTGCTGCAGCGGGGCGCCTCGTGCTGGCAGTGTCGGCCGGGCTGGTTCTGGCCGGGCTGGTTGGCTGCGGTGAAAAGCCGCAGGCGATAGGTGATGCCGGCAAAAAGGACGAGCCGGCGTTCAAGGGCAGTGGAACGCCGTTTGTGGCTGCCGGCTGGCAACCGGGCGACAAGGCCAGCTGGGAGCAGCATCTGCGCTCCCGCATGCAGCGCGGGCAAAACGATTACTCCAAAGCAAACTGATTGGGCGTGCCTATGTTCCGCTCCCATGCTGTCGCGCTTTCCTTCGCCCTGGGCCTGGCGGGCGCCGGGCCGGCGCCGGCCCAGACCGCCGCGGCACCACCCGCGACCGCCACTTCCGCGGCGGTGCAGGGCCAGAACATCTTCGACGTGCGGCCCGACGCCAGTGCCGACCCGGCGTATGCCGGGCAGACCAACGCCGAGCGCGCCAAGGTCCAGCCGGGCAACAACGCGCCGATGTGGCGCCAGGTCGGCGCGGGCGCAGCCGGTTACAGCAGCCTGCCCAGGAGCCAGGCGCCCGAAGCCGGCGTGTTGATCCAGCCGTTCGTGCAATACCCCGGCTCGCGGCTCACCAACGCGGGCCAGGCGTGGCGCGAAGTGCGCAACAACTGGATCATTCCTTATGGCGGGTCGCTGCTGCTGATCGTGCTCGGCGCGATCGCGCTGTTCTACTGGCGCAACGGCGCATTCCCATTGCACGCCAAGATCACCGGGCGCCAGATCGAGCGCTTCACGGCCTTCGAACGTGCTGCGCACTGGGCCAACGCCATCGCGTTTTCGATCCTGGCCATCTCTGGCCTGGTGATGGCGTTCGGCAAGTTCTTCATCGAACCGGTGCTCGGCCTCACGCTGTTCGGCTGGCTGGCATATCTGCTCAAGAACCTGCACAACTTCGCCGGGCCGTTGTTCGCGGTGTCGTTGGTGGTCGTTTTCCTGACCTTTGTGCGCGACAACCTGCCGCGCTCCGGTGACCTGACGTGGCTGGCCAAGGGGGGTGGCCTGATGTCGGGCCGGGAAGTGCCGTCGCACCGTTTCAACGCCGGCGAGAAACTGGTCTTCTGGGGTGGCGTCTTCTTCCTCGGGCTGGTGGTGGTGGCCTCCGGCCTGGTGATGGACCAACTGGTCCCCAACCTGGTCTACGAACGCGGCACGATGCAGATCGCGTACATGGTCCATGCCGTGGCCACCGTCTTGATGATGGCAATGTTCCTGGGCCATATCTACATTGGCACCATCGGCATGGAGGGCGCCTACCGGGCCATGAAAACCGGTTACGTGGACGAGGCCTGGGCCAGCGAACACCATGCGTACTGGTACGACGACATCAAGGCCGGCAAGATCCCGGCGCAGCGCAGCGGCGCGGCTGCCCCGCCGCAGGCCCTGGAAGGACTCTGAAATGAAAAAACTGCTTGTTCCACTCTCGCTGCTGTTTATGTCGGCGCTCGCGTCGGCGACGCTTCCTGCGTTGTCTGATGATGCCAAAGCCAAGGCGGCGGAGACCGCCGCCAAGTCGGCATGGAGTACCAAGGTCGACAACTACCTGTTGTGCAAGTCGCAAGACAAGGTGGCCGCCAGTTATTACCTGGCCGTCAAGGCGGCAGGCAAGGCGGCCAAACCGCCCACAACTGCACCGGAGTGCGCGGACCCGGGCGCGTTCAGCTACACGCCGCCTGAAGCGGTCAAGCCGATCGAGGCCTCGGGCGCCCATTCGCCGCCCGGCACCGCGGCCAGCCCGCCGAGCACCAAGCAACCCGATGCGGTGGCCAATCCCGCCAAGAAATCCTGAGTCGCCATCTGCACCAACGGGTCGGCCCGCCGGGTGCCGGCCCTTTTTGTTGTAGTCTCCAGACATGCCCCGCTCCTTGTTGCCCACCCTGACGCAGGCGCAGGCCTCGTTGACCTGCGCGATTGGCGTCGTCAACCAGTATGGCGAGCAGCAGAAGATCGCGATACCGGCCGAACGCGCGCTGACGGTGTATGTGGACCGGCGTGAACTGGTCACGCTGATGACCCTCGGCGCCCACCCTGAACTGCTGGTGCTCGGTTATCTGCTCAACCAGCGTCTGATCAAGGCAGTCGGTGACGTCGCGTCCATCACGGTCGACTGGGAGGTCGGCGCGGCGGCCGTCAAGACCCGCCACGGCATCGAAGACATCGAGGCCAGGACCGCCACACGCGTCGTCACCACCGGTTGTGGCCAGGGCAGCGTTTTCGGCGACCTGATGGGTGATATCGAGAACGTGGTGCTGCCACCGGGCAGCCTTACGCAGTCGCAGCTGTATGGCATCGTCAACACCATCCGGCTGCAGGAGAGCACGTACAAATCGGCCGGGTCGGTGCACGCCTGCGCGCTGTTTCGCGGCGAGCAGATGCTGGTGTTTGTGGAAGACGTGGGTCGCCACAACGCGATCGACACGATCGCCGGCTGGATGGGCATGCAGGCTGGCCGCAGCCTGGCCGGCGGCGACAGCGTGTTCTACACCACCGGGCGCCTGACCAGCGAAATGGTCATCAAGTCGGCGCAGATGGGCGTGCCGATCGTGGTCTCGCGCAGCGGCATCACCCAGATGGGTCACGCGGTGGCGCAACGCATCGGCCTGTGCGCCATCGGCCGCGCCACCAACCGGCATTTCCTGTGTTACAGCGGCGCCAACCGGCTGGTGCTGCAGCCTGAACTGGCCGGCGCCAGGCTGCGCGCTGTGGCGTAATGCCGGATGTTGTTCATTGGCCTGGCGCAACACAGGCCAAGCCCAAATACTGTTCAGTCTGTCATGCCGGACATGATCCGGCATCCATGGACGCGGGTGCTGACACTCCGGCCCTGATGCGGCTCCGCAATGACAGTGGCAAAGCGAACAGTATTGGGCCAAGCCCGGGGCGAACGGTCAATTTCCCTGAGCGCGTGGGCCAATGCTGCGCCATCCCCAGCTTGGGCACGGGATGCGCTAAGGTAGCGCCATGAACACCTCTTTCTGGCGCCTGGGCTGGCGCACCCTGTGGCGTGACCTGCGCTCGGGTGAACTGCGGCTGTTGATCGTCGCCGTCACGCTGGCGGTTGCCGCGCTCACGGCGGTCGGATTTTTTGCCGACCGCCTCAACGGCGGCCTGCAACGGGATGCACGCCAGCTGCTGGGCGGAGACGCGGTGGTGTCGAGCGACAAGGTGACGGCGCAGGTCTTCATCGACAAGGCACGCGCGCTGCGCCTGCAGACCACCACCACGATCGGTTTCCCGACCATGGGCCGCGCCACGGAAGACCGTGGCGGTGCCAGCAAGCTGGTGGCGCTCAAGGTGGTGGGCGCCGGATATCCCCTGCGCGGGCGCCTGACCGTGGCCAGCGCGCCCGATTCACCAGGCCAGACCACGCGCGATATTCCGGCCCCGGGCGAGGTGTGGGCCGATGCGGCCCTGCTCGAGGCGCTGAACCTCCAGCTCGGAGACGAACTGCTGCTGGGCGACGCCCGGCTGCGGCTGGGCCGCATCATCGTGATCGAACCCGACCGGGGCGGCGGCTTCATGAACTTCGCGCCGCGTGTGATGCTCAACCAGGCCGACCTCGAAGCCACGCGGTTGGTCCAGCCGGCCAGCCGACTGACCTACCGGTTCGCGGTGGCGGGCGAAGACGCGCCGGTGAAGCAGTTCTCGCAATGGGCGGCGCAGCAGGTCGAGCGGCCCGAGATCCGCGGCGTGCGCGTCGAGTCGCTGCAAAGCGGCCGCCCCGAAATGCGCCAGACCATGGACCGGGCCGAGAAATTTCTCAATCTGGTGGCCCTGCTGGCGGCCATGCTCAGCGCCGTGGCAGTGGCGCTGGCGGCGCGCGGCTTTGCCGCCAACCACCTCGACGACTGCGCCATGCTGCGGGTGCTGGGCCTGAGCCAGCGCACCATCGCGCTGAGCTACACGATCGAGTTCGCGTCGATCGGTGTGGCGGCCAGCGCTCTGGGTGTGGCCATCGGTTATGGCGTGCATTACGCGTTCGTGCTGTTGCTGGCGGGCCTGGTGGAGGGCGCCTTGCCGGCGGCCAGCCTGTGGCCGGTGGCCTTCGGTTTGGGCATGGGCCTGACGCTGCTGCTCGCGTTCGGCCTGCCTCCGGTGCTGCAGCTGGCGCAGGTGCCGCCGCTGCGCGTGATCCGGCGCGACGTGGGCAACCTCAAACCGGCCTCGCTTGCGGTGCTGGGCATCGGCGTGGCCGGATTTGCCGCGCTGCTGCTGGCCGCCAGCAGCGACGTGCTGCTGGGCCTGATCGCGGTGGGCGGATTCGCCGGCGCGGTGCTGCTGTTTGCGGCCATGAGCTGGCTGGCCGTGAAACTGCTGCGGCGCAGCGTCAACGAGTCCACGGCGCCGCGCTGGCTGGTACTGGCTACGCGCCAGATCTCGGCCCGGCCGGCCTACGCCGTGGTGCAGGTCAGCGCGCTGGCGGTCGGGCTGCTGGCGCTGGTGCTGCTGGTGCTGCTGCGCACGGACCTGATCGCGAGCTGGCGCAAGGCGACGCCACCGGACGCGCCGAACCGTTTCGTGATCAACGTCATGCCGGAGCAGGGCGACGCGTTCCAGCGGAGGCTGCGCGATGCGGGCGTGCGCAATTTCGACTGGTTCCCGATGATTCGCGGCCGGCTGGTGGCGATCAACGGCAAGGCCATGGCGCCCGACGACTTCGCCGACGACCGCGCCAAACGCATGGTCGACCGGGAGTTCAACCTGTCGCATGCCGCCGCGCGGCCACAACACAACGAGGTGATCGCCGGGCGCTGGACCGACGAGGAGACCGGCGCCATCAGCGTCGAGGAAAGCATCGCCACCACGCTCAACCTCAAGCTGGGCGATTCGCTGCGTTTCGATATCGCCGGCACGCAGGTGGACGCGCGCATCACCTCGTTGCGCAAGGTCGACTGGGGCTCGATGCGCGCCAACTTCTACGTGATCTACCCGGTCAGCAGCATGCCGGGCGTGCCCACCACTTTCATGTCGGCCTTCAAGGCGCCGGCCACGCGGGGTTTCGACAACGCGCTGGTGCGCGACTTCCCCAACATCACCAGCGTGGACGTCAGCGCCACGTTGTCGCAGGTGCAGCGCGTGCTCGACCAGGTGATCCGCGCGGTCGAGTTCCTGTTCGGTTTTACGCTCGCCGCCGGTCTGGTGGTGCTGTTTGCCGCGATCACCGCCACGCGCGAGGAGCGTGCGCGCGAGTTCGCCATCATGCGCGCCGTCGGCGCCCAGGGCCGCCTGCTGCGCCAGGTGCAGCGCGCCGAACTGGCGGGCGTGGGGCTGCTGGCCGGCCTGCTCGCAAGCCTGGTCGCGAGCGCCATCGGCTGGGGGCTGGCCAAATATGTTTTTGGATTCGAGTGGACCGCCTCGCCATGGGTGCCGCTGGCTGGCGCGCTGACCGGTGCGCTGCTGGCGATGGCGGCCGGCTGGTGGGGCCTGCGCGACGTGTTGCGCCGGCCGGTGGTGGAGACGCTGCGCCGCGCGCCCCAATGAAGATCCAGCCAGCGCCGAAATTCGAGACACCGTTCGCCTGGATCGGCGGCGAGCCGCAGGTGCGCGCATTGACCGAACGCTTCTACGACCTGATGGACCTGGAGCCTGGTTACGCCGCGTTGCGCGCGGCGCATGGCAGCGATCTTGCCAATGCGCGCGAGCGGCTGTTCTGGTTCCTGTGCGGCTGGATGGGTGGCCCGCAGCATTACACCGAGCGCTTCGGGCACCCGAAGCTGCGCGCGCGACACATGGGCTTTGCGATCGGCATCACCGAGCGCGACCAGTGGCTGGCGTGCATGGACCAGGCGATGCAGGAAACCGGTGTCGACGAGGCCTTGCGCGTCCGCTTGCACGCGAGCTTTTTCCAGACCGCCGATTGGATGCGGAACCAGGGCGCCTGATGCTCAATTGCATTCAAGTGATCAGGTCGTGACTGTGCGTCACCGACCTTCATGCCATTGTTGCCCACGGGTGGGTGAGCGGGATCAGGCCGGCGCGGCGCTCAGCTCCGCGGCTGTCCTCCGCCCTTGCGGGCTCCCCCTCTATGCCGCTGCGCTGAGCGCCGCACCGACCTGATCCGGCTGGCGTGGTGGGAGTGCGTTGCCTCAGACACGCTTGCCGTCGGGGGCGCTGGCTGGGCGGCTCAGCGATGTAGAGGAGGAGGCCGCAGGGCGGGGGACACGAGCGGAGCCGCCCGGCCTGTGGCCTCAATTCGCCAGCGCCTGGCTCCATTCCTGATGTTCGAAAAAATAGGGTGTGAGTGCCGGCGTTGTGCGCTCAGTGGGCGCTGGTGCGCGGCCCGATCTCTTTTTGCAGGATATGGAACCCGCGCCAGGCGATCAGGCCCAGCAGCGCCGATAGCATGAACAGCCAGGCCCCCAGGCCGGTGCTGCCGGGCATATAACCCCTGGCGTCCCAGCCCAGGTACAGCGCCATGCCCAGGAACGGCGCGAACGCGCCGCGCACCCCGGTCAGCGTGACATGGATGCCCATATAGGCCGACAGCTGTTCGCGCGGCGCAAAGTCGTTGTGGCCGAGTTGCCACGCCAGCGAGCCGCCGCCGTTCGGTATCGCCGTGATGAAGCGCCCCAGCGCCAGCCACGCCAGCGACAGGCTCAGGGCACCCCAGAACATCACCAGCACGCCGACCACCCACAACGCGTTTTGGCGCGCCCTGAATTCGGCCACGTGCACCCGGTCGAGGTAACGCGCCCACAGCGGCATGGTCGCCAGATTGAGCGTGAACGGGATCAGCATCACGATGCCGATGCTGACCACGTAACTCGCGCCGATCTGTTTGGAAACCAGGTACACCAGCGGCGGCTCCAGCATCATTGCGGCCGCGCCCGAGACGAACTGGTGCCACTGGTAACGCGCGTATCTAGGATCGGCGCGCAGGATGGCCAGAAAGGCGTTGCGGTTCGACGGGTCGCGCTGGCTGCGCCGCTCCAGCACCTGATGGCGCTTTTCGCCCACCACCTGCACGCCGCGAAACGCCCAGACACCCAGGCCACCCAGCACCGCCCCGCCCGCATACAACCAGCGGAAGTTCTCCGGGTGGGCGTCCAGCACCAGGCCGGCCACGCTGGTGGTCACCACCACCATCAGGCTGGCCAGCGCCTGCAGGCGCGCGGTGGCCGTGGCGCGCAGGGCGCGCGGGTAGTTCAGGCTCCAGGCCACGCTGCGCACCGTCAGGATGCCGGCGATCAGCACCCGGCTCAGGACCACGCTCACCAGCAGCACCCAGGTGGCGGCACCGGTGCGCGGGCTGACCGCAATCGCCGCCACGCACAACAGCACCAGCACCTGCAGGGTCACCACAATCGGCACCTTGGGCCGTCCGGTGGCGATGCGGTTCCAGAAAAAGCTCGACAGGTTGCCGAACATCGGCGCCGCTGAAATGACCGCGATCACCCACGGCGGCACGTCGAAGGCCTTGGCCGCCACCACGGCCACGAAGCCGCCCTCCATCAGGCTCAAGGCCAGTGGCAGCGTCAGTTCGGTGAGTTGCTCGCGGCGGTAACTCTGCTGGACTGCGGGGTCGAGACCGGGAATGCGGAAGAAGGCCGTGATGGGGGACATGGGCCTTCGATTGTCCTTCGGGACGCGCCACCGGGGCCCGAGGTTTCGCCAGCCGAACCGCCAAGCGCTCCCGGCTGCCGTTCAATGATTGGCCGGGCACGTCCGACGGGCACACGCGCTTTGAGTTACGCCTTTGACGACTACAAAGCTGGAGCCCAGAACGTCAACGGCACCACGATGGGCAACGGCAACCTGGAATACACGGTCAGCCAGGACACGGCCAACAGCCGGCACACGCTACGCAGCGAGAGCTACACCAGCTTCAACATGCCGGGGCAGATCGTGTATGGCAACTTCATCACCAGCACCACCAGCACGGCCGACCGCACGCTGGGATTTGTCTACGGAGCGGAGCACCAGCGCAGTAAATAAGAACTTGCCCAAAGGATTTCCTGTATGGCGCGCATATTACGTTGATCGCACAGACTCAGTCGACCTGTCGACTGGGCAATGCATTCTTTCGAGCACATCCTATTCATGGGAGTTGATTTTGCGATTCAATTCAAAAGGGCGCCTGAAGGATATTGAGGCCTATTCTCCATATCCATGATATTTGTCCCAGCACTTTGAGACCTTTGTCCAGCCAAGCGGGCTCAAGTATTGTGGTTGTGAAATGACGAAGTGGCATGTTGATTCTCTGGTCTTCACCCACGTCGATAACCGTTTGGATGGCAGCGGATCTGACGATGAGCGAGAGGCGGTAACCAGACGTGCCAGACGTACCCACACCCCTCCATCACGCAGCTTGATCAAAACGTGGCCAATTGCCATCGTTCAACTTGATCATGCTCAATTGGACAGGAGTCGCGCCGAATGGGGATGTGATTACAAGTGACTACGACGGGAGATCGGTAAATCACGGCCCAATCTCAGTGGATTCCGACAACGGGAAGTCAAAGCGGCCTTGACATTGCATTAGGAATTGAACGATGCCAACTCATATCAGTCTTCGACTTCGCCATCCATCACAAGACCTGTCGATGGCCGCGAGTCGATTGGGATTTCCGATTGCGCGAATTTGGGCAAGCGGGGAAAGCCGCAAAACTATCGCGGGCGGCCCGATGGGGGGCGAGTATCGGGAATCTTACTGCGCCATGAGTATCGTTTCAGAACCGGCAACAATTGCCGAGGCGATTCAGACTATCAATCGAGCGCTTGTCGCCGCCGTTGACTCACTTCCAATACTTGACGATGCGACCTTACGAAAAAGCCTCTACTGCACGCTTGAAACGGAGGGCGAGGTAATTGATAGCGCAGCCCTGAAACTGCTAGCCTACTGGAATATTGAGCTTGAAATCAGCGGCAACTGAGAGTCGCCGCCAAGCATCCGTCGGTATCAAAAGAGGGGCGCGTAATGAATGAGCTTCTTGTTCGGCAGGCTGCGATACTGCGCCGATTCATCGGTGACTATCGTGAGGGCGCGCTCGGCTTGCATTCGCTTATTCAACGCATCGAGGGAATTGGTGCAGTGCTTGGGATTGACGCGTGGAAGGACGCGACCTTCCCCATCGTGTTGTCAATGGAGCAGGTGAACGCCATAGCACTGGATTCGCAAAGGGGTTTGACCGTAGCCGATAAAGCCACTGTTGAAAACTCGCTGCTTGAACTTGAGGCGCTCATAAGGCGTTTCCAGACTGATTGATCTGGATTACTAGAACCATGATGAAAGACTTCAGTATGGCAAGTTGTGAATGGAAAACGACCATCCTGAGCGACCAAGCGTACGAGCATCTTGTTGCAGAGGTGAGTTTCGACAGTCAATTCTTGTTTTTGCTGGATCGTGAACAAGGCCGGGATTTTGTTTGCATTTCATTTCCTGAAAAGAACGGTCAGTTGGGGGCGCGTATTCCACTTGCTGAATTTGTCGAGCGACTGCAAGCTGCGGCGGAAAATCTTCGCCGATGACCGTTTGGATGACAGCGGATCTGACGATGAGCGAGAGGCGGAAATCCTCGCCAGAGTTCCGGGCAGCGGGTCAATACCGACCTTCCGGGCGGTTCGCAGGGGGTTTTGACTCCTTGAGCGGCGGGCAGTCGACGACGCAGGATGATGGGACGCAGGTCGCGCCGAACGGCGTTCGACATCGTCCTGGCGATGATGTTCAGGGTCCGCGCATCGACATCCCGGCCAACGGTTCCAGGCCACCTGAAACGATACACTTCCCGCTTGGGGGTTGATTGCCTACGACCTGCGATTCCACAACCATGGAGATTCTTCGCCGCGTCGTTGGTATGCGGCTGGAGGAGGTGGCGGCGCGTCGTTATCCAGGCGTTCTTGCATACAGCCAAGTCGTTGCGACGTTTGCTGACGGCCTCTCGATCCGAGTCGATCTGCGCGATGAAACCATCGCACCGATGTTCGAAGTCTTTGTTGCACGCGCCAGGCCTGTTGAGCCACCGCGCGGGTTGGCCGAATAGGATCGGCTTGAACTGGGCGACTTCGTCGTTGGGAGCGTGTTCTTGCTTCGCCGGGAGGAATGGATTGAGACGCCCACAAAGACCACGTATCAGCCTGTTGGCCAGCACGGCGTCGAACAAAAGTTCGGGGCGATTGATGATGGAGACGACGAGCGGCAAGCGGTCATCGTCGATTCGGGTGTCTGCTTCATCAGCACGCGCGGTGCCGAATTGAGTCTCGACGCCGACACGTTCCCGTTAGTACTCCAGTTGCGTTACGAAGTCGCGCCCTCGCCGTTACCAAAAGGCAGCAGGATTCCGGTCTATGAGCATCGAACACCGCAATAGACTCGCCGGCCTGATAAACGCCCGCCCAACGCGTGCGTCGTCACATCATGCGCCGCCGATGATCTGCAAGGTCAGGGAGACTCCAACGATGCGCACGCCCTGGCAATCGGTCACTGGCAACAGCGCTTTTTCTCCGGTGACGACCAAATCGGCCTTGGCCGCGAGCGAGATGCCAATGACCACATCGTCATGCGGATCGAGTGCACTGGGTGGTGGCGGCGTGGGCCGTACCAACACGGTCAATCCCGCATAGCGATCCACGAGCTGATTGGCGGTCAGGGCTGACGCGGCGATTTGCTTATGGCTACCGAAACGCCACATCCGCATTGTCCCCCTCCCCACCCGGTTGCCCATCCTTCCCAAACGACATCAAGTCGAAGTCACAGCGTAGGCAGCCCGGCTGTGGTGAGCGTCGCCTTTGATGCCAACACTGGGCGTGTGGCTAGCAAGACCTGGCCCAGCAACTACCAGGCGGCTTATGGCTACACCGCGCTGGGGTACCTGAAGACCGTCACGGGTGGGGGCACCAACGGCTTTACCCAGACGGTGAGCTACGCAGTGCAGGCCATGAACGCGCAGGGCCAGATCACCCAGTACCGGTATGGCAACCAGAGCCCCACCGTCAAGACGGTTGAGCCCAACACCCAGCGCCTCACCTCCCAGACGGCCACGCTGGATGGTCAGGCCACAGGCAACGTACTCAACCACGCCTACAGCTACGACAGCGTGGGCAACCTGACTGCGCGCAATGACAGAACACCGCATGCTGCTGCAGCAATTGCGGCTGAGCCTACCCGAGCAACCACCACCAAAAATATCGGCCGCTCACGCTCGCACACATGTGCGCGAGACAGTGCCCGTGTAGTGAAGACCTACGGCCTCGCGCCAAGCAAAATCAACAACTTACCCGTGGTGTCAGCGGCCAGTTGAGAAAGTCGGGTTAGCCGCGGGATACCACCGGCCCCCTCAGCCGCTAACGGCTGGGGGTTTCAGGTGGCTTTGAACTTCAACCGGTCTTCTTCTCGCTTGCTGCCTTGGGTCCCTTGGACTTATCTTCCGGCGGCACAAACCCAATAGGCCGCTTGGGCGGATCGGGCGGCGTCATCAATTCGCGGATGGCATCGAACACCTGTTTGAGCTGCATGCGGGCATTGCGGCTGAAAGTATCGTGCGATAACTCGATGCTCTCGGTCTTCATTTCCAGCTCGGCCAGCCGTTTAGCCAGATCGGCGTGCGTGGAGGCCGCCAGACGCAACCGCACGAACGCGCGCACCACGTAGATGCCCATCTCCACCGCCTGGGCGGAGGCCAGCACATTGGCCGCCTGAATGGCGCCGTGCTCGGTGAATGCGTAGGGCAACGCTTTAGAAAACTTCAACTTCTGGAGGTGGTCGCAATTTGCGACCACCTCGGCTTTCTCGGCGGCGTTGAGCTGCAACAGGAAATCGCCGGGGAAGCGTTCGCGGTTGCGCTTGACTTGCTCATTGAGCCGCTTGGTCGGCACGCCGTACAGCGCGGCCAAGTCCACATCGATCATTACCTTGAGGCCGCGCACCAGCTGGATGCGCCCCTCGATACGCGGCAGCAGCAAAGCGCCTGTAGTTGAAGCTGGTTTGGTGACCATGCAATCCTTTGCTCAGCGGGTGGCCTGGGCCATCACCGTTTCGAGCATTTGCGAGACAAACTGCTGTTTGGCCTTGGGCAACTGCACGATGGCATCAATCTGCTGATGCAGTCGGGAACTTGGCCCGCGCTTGGCGCCGCGGCGTTGTGCGCCGGCCTTGGCCGTACCAGACGAAAGAGGCTGTCCCATGGGCTCATCGGGCGAAAGCGTGAACATCCTGGCCAGAGTGGGCAGCATCGATGCCGGAAAACGCGTGCGGCCCACCTCGTAATGGGCCAGCGTCTGATGGGGAACGCCCGACTGATCGAACAATTGCTGTTGCGTCGAGCTGTGTTCCTTGCGGGCCTGCGCGATGCGCGCGCCCAGTTCCTTGAAAAACTGTTCGTCGTGGGTGTTCATGGTCGTTGGACAAAAAAAGCTGGCCATGAAACTACACTGGATTTGCGTGATGTGGCTGACTCTACTCAATTCGGCTGCGACGCCCTGGCCCTGGTCGCCCCGGCCAGCACCGAGCTGCTGCAAATGGCCGCTCAGCGCGGCCACAACCTGGGCAGCATCACGGCCGCGCTGCCGCGCCTGCTCGACCAATATGGCGCGCCGTTGCTGCAGGCAGCAATGGTGGAGGCCATTATGGTCGGCACAGGTCGACAAGTTATGACAACGTTCCTTCTAATTCCCCACGCGGCCGCGACAGCCCCGGCTTGAGCAGAACCACCAGGGCCCCGGCACCACCTTCGGCCGGACGCGCCTGCACGAACGCCAGGATCTCGTTCTTTTGCACCAGCCAGCCGTGCACCTTGTGCTTGAGCACCGGGGCCTTGCCGGGTGAACCGAGTCCCTTGCCGTGCACGATGCGCACGCAGCGCAGGCCCTGCTGGCAGGCATCGCGGATGAAGCCCGTCAGTGCTGCGCGAGCGTCCTCGGTGCGCAGGCCGTGCAGGTCGAGCTGGCGCTGGATGCTCCAGTGGCCCTGGCGCAGCTTGCGTGTCACGTCGGTGCCGATGCCGGGGCGCCGGAAGCTCAGCTGGTCGTCGACGTCGAGCAGCGTGCTGACGTCGAACTCGTCGCTGATCGCCTCGCGCAACACGGCGCGCTCGTCGAGCTGCGATTGCCGCGGCACCGGTTCTGGCCGGGCCTTCGGCGGCGCCGCGTGGCGCTTGTCCGGCAGCGCCTGCACCACGCCGGCGGCCCGGATGAAAAGCTCCTTCGCACTGGCCTCGCGTCGCTGTGTGCGCGCCAGTTCGGCGGCAGCCAGCGCCTGTTGCCGGGCCTGGTCCGCGATCGCGGTCTTGACGAGGTGCAGGTCGCCGAGCGAGCGCACCGGTGTGCGCGCGCGTTTCACAACAGCCCCCGCTCGGCCATCGACAGGGTCTCGCCCGCGCCCACGATCACATGGTCGAGCACGCGCACATCGACCAGCGCCAGCGCAGCCTTGAGGGTCTGGGTCAGCGCCTCGTCGGCGCGCGAGGGCTGCACCGAACCGCTGGGGTGGTTGTGCGCCAGCACCACCGCCGCCGACTGGTGGTGCAGCGCGCGCAGCACCACCTCGCGCGGGTAGACGCTGGTCTGCGTCAGTGTGCCGCGAAACAGCTCTTCGATCGCCAGCAGGCGGTTCTGCACGTCCAGGAACAACACCGCAAACACCTCGTGTTGTCGCGCCGCCAGGTGCAGCTGCAGGTATTGCTTGACGGCGCCGGGCGAGGCGAACACTTCGCGCGCACGCAGTTGCTGGGCCAGGGCGCGGCGCGCGAGCTCGAGCACCGCGATCAGCTCCGAGCGTTTGGCCGGGCCCAGCCCCTTGACGCGCCCGAGGTCGGCGGCAGTCGCGTTGAGCAGCCCGGCGATGCCGTCGAAACCGGGTTTGCCGTCGCCGTTCGGGCGCAGATGCAGCAACTCTTCGGCCATCTGCAACACACCCTTGCCCTTGATGCCGGTGCGCAGCAGCAATGCCAGCAGTTCGATGTCGCTCAACGCACCGGGGCCGCGCGCCAGCAACTTTTCACGCGGGCGGATGTCGCTGGGCAGGTCTTTGAGGGGCATGGGGTTTTGGTGGCCGCCCTTGGGGGGGCCGGGCCGGCTTTCTACAATGGGGCCAGTTTATAGAGAGTTTCATGCCGTCCTCAATGCCCACTGTCCAGCCCGGCTCTTTTCTCACCCTGCATTACCGCCTGGCGGGACCGCGCGGCGACATCATCAATACTTTTGAGGACAAACCCGCCACGCTGTCGCTGGGCACGGGTGAACTGTCTCCGGCCGTCGAGTCCTGCCTGATCGGAATGCACGAAGGTGCGCGGGCGGTTTTCGATCTGCCTGCTGGTGCCGCCTTTGGCGAGCGCAAGCCGGACATGCTTCAGTGGGTGGCGCGCAAGCTGCTGGACCAATTGGGAGACCGGGCCGAGACCTACCGGGTGGGTGACGTGGTCCAGTTCCCGACACCCGACGGGCAGGGCAGTTATGCCGGTGCCGTGGTGCGGGTCGGCAACGGCGACAGCCCGGACGCGGTGTTGTTCGACTTCAACCACCCGCTGGCCGGCCAGCCGGTGGCGTTCGAAGTCCAGCTCATAGGTGTGCTGTGAAAGCGAGCGTCATGCCGCAGGAAGTGGTACTGGCCGAGCCGCGTGGCTTTTGTGCCGGTGTGGACCGTGCGATCGAGATCGTCGAACGCGCGCTGCGCAAGTTCGGCGCCCCGATCTATGTGCGCCACGAGATCGTGCACAACACCTATGTGGTCAACGACCTCAAGGCCAAGGGTGCGGTCTTCATCGAGGAGCTCGACGACGTGCCGGCCGGCGCCACGCTGGTTTTTTCCGCCCACGGCGTGAGCCGCGCGACCCACGACGAGGCGCGCGCGCGCGGGTTCCGGATCTTCGACGCCACCTGCCCGCTGGTGACCAAGGTGCATGTCGAAGTGGCCAAGCTGCACAAGGAGGGCTTCGAGTTCATCATGATCGGCCACAAGGGGCACCCCGAGGTCGAAGGCACGATGGGGCAACTCGACAGCGGCATCCATCTGGTCGAGGACGTGGCGGGCGTGGCGCTCGTGCAGCCCGCGCAGACGCTGAAACTCGCGGTCGTGACCCAGACCACGCTGAGTGTCGACGACGCGGCCGAGATCGTCGCCGCCGTCAAGGCGCGTTTTCCGATGGCGCGCGAACCCAAGCAGCAGGACATCTGTTACGCCACGCAGAACCGGCAGGACGCGGTCAAGCTGCTGAGCCCGCAGGTGGATGTGGTGATCGTGGTCGGCAGCCCTACCAGCTCCAACAGCAACCGGCTGCGCGAAGTGGCGCGCAAGCTGGGCACCGAGAGCTACATGGTCGACAGCGCCGAGGAATTGCAGCCGCAATGGTTCGAAGGCCGCCAGCGCGTCGGCCTGACCGCCGGCGCCTCGGCGCCCGACGTGCTGGTGCGCCAGGTGGTCGACCGCATCAGGGCGCTCGGCGCCGTGTCGGTGCGCACGCTGGCGGGAACACCGGAGACGGTCAAATTCCCGTTGCCCAAGGGTTTGAAGCTGTAGCTTCTCGCGCCGGGGCGGCGGGCGCTGCCGCCGCGCCCGGCCCGCTGCCCAGGCGCGCATGGATCGGCCCGCAGGTGGCTCACTAGAATGGCCCCATGGTGCGTCGTGACGTCAAGGAAGGACCGAAACCCGGGGGGGTAGGGATGATCTTGGCTTGCTGCGCCATTCCTGCGGGTGAGAGTCCCGTCCCGGGAGGCGTCGGTGCGCCGGGTAGCAGGCCCCAGGTAGCGGAGGGAGACCTCCATGCCCGAGCGGGGCGTCAAAAGCCTGTGAAGTGGCGTGAGCCGCGTAGCGGGGAGCAAGCACGCGGGCCGCAACATGAAGTGAAGCCTGC
>JANMYG010000310.1:0-5555 GCA_031381865.1 Betaproteobacteria bacterium
CTGCTCGCGCGAGCATCCTTGCGCCCAGTAAAGGTAGTCGTGAATTACGGCCGCCCGGCTGTACTGGCCGTGCGGACTTAGTCCCAGCGACCACAATGCCTGCGGAATCGAGGCGAAGTCAGTGACGAAGCCTTTGGGGACAGAAATCCGCTGATTGGTGCTTCCGATGACATAGTCCATCGACTCTACGACCAGCCAGTACTTGTTGTCACCAAATGCGCGAACGGTCGGCGAAGGTGGCGCTTGGCATCCCGCAATCGCGACGGTTGCAATGACGACAAGTACTGAGCGGACAGGCATGTGCATGTTTACTCCATGAATTCAGCATCTCGCAACGCCTTAACAGGCTGTTGAAAAACGGATCGAGATCCCATTGCCGTCCTTGAGTGGAATCTCAAATCGGGCAACAAGCGGCATTTAAGACCATCTGAAGGGGTCGGGGGCCGTCAAGAACACTTCTTCATTCCACTCAGACTTAGCGTTCAACAGTCTGTTGGACCCCACCTTGAGCCTTTGCAAGTGCCGCCCGGTCGCCCGACTTCCATGCATGAATGAGTTGCGCGCCTCGTGACGTCAGGAATACGCGATAGCGAAGGGCGCCAGACATATGGTCGTGGATTGCCAGACCATAAGTTGCGAGGCCTGCGCCGATGAGTCGCGAGAATTTGACCACCCCATCGCCCGAGACCTCGAGCCTGTGCGGTTGAGGCGCGTCAAGGAAAAGAAGGTCATCAATATCGCGTTGATCAAACGCTTGGCTAAGTGAGACGAGCAGGCTCTTCCAGGTGTAGATTGAGTCACGCGAAATCTCACCTCGATGAAACAAGGCATGGCAAGTGGGACACAGTGCAATCAAATTTGCTACTGTGTTGCCGCCGCCTTCGCTCACGGGCACCAAGTGATGCATGTCAATCGCGAGGATTGTTCGGCACGTCGGGACAGCGCAGCGATAACCCGCCTCTGTAAGCGCGGTGACCCGAATCGGATTGGATATGGATGTCCGTGGCATTGTTGAGCCTAACGAGGCTGTAATAAAACCCCAATTTCGCAAGCGCGACAGTGGCTGCACACGCCTCGCGGTGCCAGGTTCTTCGAGGTCGAGCAAATTGCAGTTTTGGGGCGCGTCACGCCGCCATTGTGCCCGTGACGCGGCGTTTTTGGGGGTTCCTGGGCCCCGCAGTGTCCCTCACTGCCTCCATCCGCTGTTGGCCAGCTTCTCGATGTTGTGCACCATACATCACAGGTGCCATTGCGCGTTGACCTTCTCGCGCCCGCGCACGTTCAAGCGCGCCAGCCGCTTGTCGTGCCGGATATTGCCAAACAACAGCTCCACCGTCCCGATGCGATGGCTGTACAGCTGGTGGCCCTTGGCTGAATCGATCGCACGGCGCATGCGCTCGCCGGGGTCCTGTGGGTCCTTGGTCCTGGGCTCGAACCGGCAACTGGCATGCCGCATCTTGCCCCGGCGCCCCCTGCAATTGCCTGAAGTCCGGAGTCATCGGCGCCCCGCGTTTCTTGTCACCTATCCTGGCTGAGCGACGTCGGTGCCGGATCGACCACCCCATCGTTTTATGACCAGATTACTACGGCCCCGCAGAAAAGCCCACGCGCATCAGCATGTTCTTCGAGGCCGCCCCACTGGTGATAACCGGCGCCAGACGTGCTCTGCCGATCACATCGACCAGACTGCCGCCCCACCAGCCAGCCCGCGCCCCGCGCGCCAACTCCGCGGCCCCTCAAGCGCCAGACGACGCCTTCGCCTCGGCAATCAGCCAGTCCCGCAGAAACACCGCGTCGCCGCGCAGCTTGCCGCGGCGCGCGGCCACGATGTAGATCGGCTGCTCGGTGGTCACGCTCTGCGGCACCGGGCGCACCCGCAGGCCCTGCGCGATCAGCGGCGCCACCAGGTGGCGCCAGCCCATCGCCACACCCTGCCCTTCGATCGCCGCCTGCAGCACGATCGAGTAGTCGTTGAAGCGCATCAGCTTGGTGTCGCGCCCCATCGACACTCCGAAGCGGGCCAGCCAGCCGGGCCAGTCCAGCCGCGGCCGGTAACGCTCCTCCAGGTGCAGCAGCGTGGAGCGGGTGAGCGCCTGCGGGTCGTCGAGCGGACCACAGCGCTGCAGAAAAGCCGGGCTGCAGACCGGAAAGATCTCCTCGTCGACAAAATGCCAGCGCTGGTGCTGGGCAAATTCGCCGGTACCGAGCGTGATCGCCAGATCGATGCGTTCGCGCCCGAGGTCCAGGTCGGTGTCGGTGGTGATGCAGCGCAGCTCGATGCCGGGGTGCAACTGCTTGAAGCGCGCGATGCGCGGCAGCAGCCACCAGGTGGCGGTGGCGGTCGACACCGCCAGCGTGACCTGGCGCGCGGCCGTCATGCTGCGAACCTCGCGCAGGGCCTGGTCGATCAGCGTCAGGCCCAGGCTGACCTGCTCCAGCAGATGTTGGCCGGCGTCGGTGGTCTGCACCCCCTTGTGGCGGCGCTCGAACAAGGCCACGCCGAGTTGGCCCTCCAGTTGTCGCATCGCGTGGCTGACGGCCGGCTGGCTGATCGCCAGTTCGTCCGCGGCGCGCGTGAAACTGCCGGTGCGCGCGGCGGCCTCGAACGCGATCAGGCTGCCCATGGCGGGTTGCTGGAATCGTGCGGTCATGAGCCTGGATTATGGCAACGATGAATCCGGATGCTGGTCACAAGCCCCGCGCGAAAAGCTAACATTCCTCGACCGGGCGAACGCTCCGGCGTCGCACCACGACATGAATGCCACTGATGCCCAGCCGGGCGACGCGAACCCAAGACTGCGGAGATCCGAATGCAAAGCCATGCCAAGGTCGTCATCATCGGTGGTGGTGTGGTCGGCTGCTCGATCCTGTTCCACCTGGCCAAATTCGGCTGGAAAGACGTGCTGCTGCTCGAACGCAGCGAACTCACCTCGGGTTCCTCCTGGCACGCCGCGGGGCAGATCCACACCATCTCGTCGGACCCCAACATCTCGCGCCTGCAGGGCTACACCATCAACCTGTACAAGGAGATCGAGGCCACCTCCGGCCATTCGGTGGGGCTGCATTCGACCGGCGGTTTCTACCTTGCCTCCAACCCGACCTGGCACGACTACCTCAAGCGCGAACGCTCCAAGGCGCGTTACATGGGGCTCGACCAGGAGTTCATCAGCGTCGAGGAAGCGGCCCGGCTGCACCCGCTGATCGACCCGAAACGCTACATCGCCGCGTTGTGGGACCCGGTCGACGGTGATGTCGACCCCTCGGGCGTGGTGTATGCGTTTGCCAAGGCAGCGCGCGTGCATGGCGCGAGTTACCACACCCACACCCCGGTTATCGAGACCAACCAGCGCGCCGACGGCAGCTGGGACGTGGTCACGGCCAGTGGCACCGTCAACGCCGAATTGCTGGTCAACGCGGGTGGCCTGTGGGCGCGCGAGGTCGGCCGCCTAGCCGGCATCCACCTGCCGGTGCAGCCGATGGAGCACCACTATCTGATCACCGAGGACATCGCCGAAATCGTCGCGCGCGGCGATGCGCGCCTGCCGGCCGGCATCGACTACGAGGGCAACATGTATTTCCGCCAGGAACGCAAGGGCATGCTGCTGGGCACCTACGAACCGCGCGCCACGCCGTGGTCGCTCCACGGCACGCCGCAGGATTTCGGCCACGAGTTGCTGCAGCCCAGGATGGACAACATCGCCGAGCGGCTGGAGCTGGCGTTCGAGCGGATCCCGGTGCTGGCCACCACCGGCATCAAGAACATCGTCAACGGCCCGTTCACCTTCGGCCCCGACGGCAATCCGCTGATCGGGCCGGTGCCGGGCCTGCGCAACTACTGGGTCGCGGTGGGCGTGATGGCGGGTTTTTGCCAGGGCGGCGGCGTGGGCCGGTGCATGGCCGAATGGATGATGGACGGCGAGCCGTCGATCGACGTCTGGGCCATGGACGTGGCGCGTTTCGGCGACTTCGCCACGCCCGACTGGGGCACCGTGAAGTCGACCGAGAACTACGAACGGCGCTTCGTGATGACCTTCCCCAACGAGACGCTGCCCAAGGGGCGGCGCCAGAAGACCACGGCGCTGTACGACCGGCTTGCCGCGCGCGGCGCAGTGTGGGGGCAGGGCTTCGGCCTCGAACACGTGTTGTGGTTCGCCGACGGTCCGCAGGACGCGCACGAGGAACCGACCTTCAACCGGTCGCGCGCCCATGCCTACGTCGCGCGCGAGGTGCGGGCGGTGCGCGAAGCGGTGGGCGCGATCGAGATCGCGAACTATGCCAAGCACGAGTTCACCGGGGCCGGCGCCCGCGCCTTCCTCGACCACCTGCTAGCGGCTCGCATCCCGCAACCGGGGCGCATCGCCCTGACCCCGATGCTCACACCCAAGGGCAAGTTGTACGGCGACCTGACCGTGGCCTGCCTGGGCGCCGAGCACTTCATGCTGTTCGGCTCCGGCGCCATGCAGGAGGCGCACCGGCGCTGGTTCACGCAGCAGCTGCCGGCCTCGGGTGTGGCTTACCGCAACCGCACCGACGAGCTGCACGGCATCGCCATCTCCGGCCCCCGGTCGCGCGAGTTGCTGGCGCTACTGTGCCGCGACGACGTGTCCGCCGAAGGCCTGCGGTTTCTCGACCTGCGGCGCGGCTTTGTCGCCGGTGTTCCCGCCATCGTGGCGCGCCTGTCGTTCTCGGGCGAACTGGGTTACGAGATCTACGTCGCACCGCCCTACCAGCTGCGGCTGGCCGAAGCGCTCGACGAAGCCGGCGCCGCGCTCGGCCTGCGCTGGTACGGCGCGCGCGCCCTGATGAGCCTGCGGCTCGAGAAAGCCTGGGGCGTGTGGACACTCGACTACCGGCCGGATTTCACCGCGGCCGAGAGCGGGCTCGATACTTTCATCCAGTGGGACAAGGACTTTGTCGGCAAAGCCCCCGCGCTCGCGCAGCGCGCGACCGGGCCGCAACGCCGGCTCGTCACGCTGGTCGTCGCCAGCACCGACATCGACGTATCGAACGACGAAGCCGTGCTGCTGGGCGACAAGGCGGTGGGTTATGTGTGCTCCGGCGGTTATGCGCACGGTGTCGGCAAGTCGGTCGCCTTCGCCTACCTGCCGCCCGGACTGGCAAAAGCCGGCAGCCGTGTCGACGTAGAGATCAACGGCACGCGCTTCGCCGCCGAAGTACAGGGTGCACCCCTGTACGACCCCAAGGGCCTGCGCATGCGCAGCTGATCCGCCCTCCACGCTCCACCTTCCACCCACCACGCAGAACCTTAGCCATGAACACCACCGACACCACCACCCAAGCCAAGGCCGACCTGCCGCATGAGACCAGGCGCCACCGCCGTGCGGGCGGGCGCGAGCGGCGTGACCCGAACGCCAAACAGACCGGCCCGGCCTACATCGAGCGCGGCATACCGACCTACGACATCATGGGCGAGGAGAACCTGTGCAGGATCGCGGCCGCGGCCGACCGGATCCTGGCCGAGGTGGGGCTGGACATCCGCGCCGACGACGCCTGCCTGGCGTTGTTCCGCAAGGCCGGCGCCCGGGTCTACGGCA
>JANMYG010000382.1:0-6197 GCA_031381865.1 Betaproteobacteria bacterium
AGCCTTTCATCTGGACCGCCAAGGCCCAGGACATCCTCGCAAAGGTCATTCGCGCCAACAACCGCTTAAGTTCCAAACAGAACGAAGCATTGCACTAGCGAACGAGCCGACGGAGAACGCACGATGGCGATGCAGACCTGCATGAACGCGACGATGAAGTGCAGCTTCGGTCTGGCGCCGAGCAAGCTGCTGCCGACCCCCAAGACGGTCATCACCAGCTACATGATGGCGGCCAACATCCTGGACCACATACCGATCATGAACATCCCGCCGTTCGGCATGTGCCAGTCGCCGTCCAACCCGATGGTGGCCGCCGCAACCGCCGCGGCCCTGGGGGTCTTGACGCCGATGCCGTGTGTGCCCGCCACACCCGCGCCATGGGTGCCGGGCGCGCCCACGGTGCTGCTGTGTAATGCCCCGGCGCTGAACAACACGTCGACCCTCAATTGCATCTGGGGCGGCGTGATCACCTTTGTCGATCCGGGGCAGACCAGCCATATGATTCCTTGAGCCTTTCCGGACTTGGCGGCGGGTTTGAACGAGTATCATCAGTTTGACTTGCCGGCGGACACGACGGAGCGCCGCGCCCCGGCCGCGGGCCAGGCCGGAGGATCGGCCGGCAACCCACGACAACACACTGACGCTTCGATATGACCTGGCATAACAAGGTAATGTGGACCGAGGGAATGTTCCTTCAGCCACAGCATTTCCAGCAGCAGGATCGTTACGTAACGCGTTCGATCGATGCGCGCTTGCGGCTGTCGGTGGGTTACGCGTGGGGCTTCCATTCGCTGGCGATCGACGAGGCGGCATTGCACCAGGGCAAGCTTGCATTGAGCCAGGCCACCGGTGTGTTTCGCGACGGCACGCCGTTCGCGTTGCCGATGGATGACCCGGCGCCATTGGCGATCGACGTGGCTGCCGACGTGCGCGACGCGCGCGTGGTGCTGGCGCTCGCGCTGGTCCGGCCGGGGGTGGCCGAGAGCGATGTCGAAGATGCGTCCGCGGCCATGCCGGCACGTTTCCACGCCACTGAAATGGACGTGGCCGACAGTCATGCCGCCAGCCTGCGCCAGGCGCCGCTGCAGATCGGGCGCCTCAACCTGCGCCTGATGCTCGAGCGCGACGCCAACGAAGGCTACAGTTGCCTCGGCGTGGCGCGCATCGTCGAACGCCGCAGCGACGGCCGGCTGCTGCTCGACCCCCAGCACCTGCCGCCCATGCTGCACGTGCCCGAGAACACGGTCGCCGACGGTTTTGCGCGTGAAATCATCGGGCTGTTGCACCAGCGCGGCGAGGCCCTGGCGGCCCGGCTGGCGCAACCCGGGCGCGCCGGCGTGGGGGAAATCTCCGATTTCCTGCTGCTGCAAATATGCAACCGCTTTGAACCTCAGCTGGTGCATGCGCGCCAGTCGCCGGTGTTGCATGCAGAGCATTTTTTCGCGCTGCTGCTGGGGTTGGCCGGTGAGTTGTCCACCTTTCGCGACAGCAAGCGACCGAGCGAACTCGTGCCCTACAACCATGACGACCCGGCGCGTTGCTTCAATGCGCTGATGAACGACCTGCGCCAGTCGCTCTCGATGGTGCGCGAGCAGTCGGCGATCCCGATCGAGCTGCAGGAGCGCAAGTACGGTATCCGCGTGGCGATCATCCCGGACCTCGAGTTGCAGCGCAGCGCCGTGTTCGTGCTGGCAGTCAACGCCCAGATGGACAGCGAACAGGTGCGCGCGCGTTTTCCGACCCAGGTCAAGATCGGGCCGGCCGAACGCATTCGCGACCTGGTCAACCTGCAGTTGCCCGGCGTCACGCTGCGGGCGCTGCCGGTGGCGCCGCGCCAGATCCCGTTCCATGCCGGGTTTTGTTACTTCGAACTCGAAACCCGCGGCAACGAGATGTGGCGCCAACTGGAGACCTCGGGTGGCCTGGCGATGCACATCGCCGGGGATTTTCCGGGGCTGGAACTGGAATTCTGGGCGATACGGCCGTGAACCCTGACCATCGGCGCCGCACAACGTGGGGACACCCATGAACGAACCCGATCCGTTTTCCGCGTTCGAATCCGAGCGCACCGTCATCAAGCCTTCGGCCGGCCGTGGACCGCGTACCGGCATGCCGCCACCGGTTGCCCCGCCGCCGGCACAACCCGAAGTGGCGGCGCTGCCCGAGGTGCCGGGCGGCGCAGGCGTGGGCCCGCTGCTGCAACTGGCGTCGCCGTTGCTGATCGCCGGCGCGCGCATTCGCGTGATGCCACAACACGCCGATCCTGCCGGCCTGCGCGCGGCGCTGGTCGAGGCGGTGCGCAAGTTCGAGGCCGGCGCGCGCGCCCGCGGTTTGCCCAACGAACAGGTCGTGGCCGGCCGGTACCTGCTGTGCACTTTCGTCGACGAGTGCGCCTCGAGCACGCCCTGGGGCGGGTCCGGCGCCTGGTCGTCACAAAGCCTGCTGGTGCTGTTCCACAGCGAATCGTGGGGCGGCGAGAAGTTGTTCCAGCTGCTGGGCAAGCTGGCTGAAAACGTGGCTGCCAATCGCGGTCTGCTCGAACTGATCTATTCCATCCTCGCGCTGGGTTTCGAGGGCCGTTACCGGGTGCTTCAGGACGGCCGGTCGCAGCTCGATGCGGTGCGCGAGAAACTCGCGCTGATGCTGCGCGAGCAAAGCGGCACGGCGCCGGCCGAGCTGTCGCCGCACTGGGCCGGCGTGCCTGTGGCAGCGGCGCGCCTGCGCGACGGCATACCGGTGTGGGTGGCTGCGACCGCGGCGGCGCTGTTGCTGGCGGTGGTTTTTGTCGCCCTGCGCATGCTGATCGCCAACCAGAGCAACGACACCTTCACGGCCTTGCAGGCGCTCGATGTCAAGGCGGCCGCGTTGCCGCCGCCGCCACCACCGCCACCGGCCGCTGCGGTGCCGCGGCTGTCCGGGTTCCTCAAGGCCGAAATCGACGCCGGGCTGGTCGAGGTGCGTGACCTCACCGACCGTTCGGTGATCGTGATCCGTGGTGACGGCATCTTCGGCCCCGGCAGTGCCGAGGTGACTGCCAAGGTGTTGCCGCTGTTCGAACGCATCGCCGAAGAACTGCAGCGCCAGCCGGGCCAGATACTGGTCACCGGCCACACCGACAGCCAGCCGATCCGCTCGATCCGTTTTCCTTCCAACTGGCATCTTTCGCAGGAGCGTGCGCAGGCGGTCAAGGACCTGCTGGTGGCCCGCATCAAACCCGAGCGCATCCGCTCCGAAGGGCTGGCCGATACCCAGCCGCTGGCCGACAACACGACGCCCGCCGGCCGCGCGAAAAATCGCCGGGTTGAAATCACCTTGCGCGTGGCCCCGGCGGGCTGACGTTCGCCCGCGCCGTGTTTTAGGATTTCTCGATGAAGCGATGGATGAACTGGTTGGTCAGTCCGACGGTGCTCGGAACGCTCGGGCTGCTGGTCCTGTCGGCGCTGGTCTGGTGGGTCGGCCCGCTGCTGGCGATCGGCAACTGGCGCCCGCTCGATGGCGTCTGGTGGCGCCTGCTCGTGATCGGCCTGTTGTGGCTGGTGTGGATCGCGCAGCGCGTCTGGCGGCATGTGCGCCAGGGCCGGGCCAACAAGGCGCTGCTGCAGGGGATTTCCAGCGGCGCCAGCGCCATCGACCGCGAGAGCGAGGTGCTCAGCCAGCGTTTTGGCGAGGCGATCGAAAAACTCAAGAGCGCCGGCAAGGGGCGTTCACGCATCGGGGGCGTCAGCTCGCTGTATGCGCTTCCCTGGTACGTTTTCGTGGGTGCGCCAGGCTCGGGCAAGACCACCGCGCTGCAAAACGCCGGGCTGCAGTTCTTGCTGACCGAGGGCCAGACCGGCGGCCCGGTCAAGGGTGTCGGCGGCACGCGCAATTGCGACTGGTGGTTCACCAGCGAGGCGGTGCTGATCGATACCGCAGGTCGCTACACCACCCAGGAATCCGATTCCGCGGTGGACGCCAAGGCCTGGGACAACTTCCTGGCGCTGTTGCGCAAGAGCCGCCCGCGCCAGCCCATCAATGGCGTGCTGCTGACCATCAACATCCAGGACCTGCTGCAGCAAAATACCACCGAACGCCGCGAACACGCGCAAAAGCTGCGTGCGCGGCTGCACGATCTGCAGGCGAAACTGGGGGTGCGTGCGCCGGTCTATGTGCTGATCACCAAGACCGACCTGGTGGCGGGTTTCAACGAAACCTTCGATGCCCTGGGCAAGGAGCAGCGCGACCAGGTGTGGGGCTTCAGTTTCGACGCGGCCGCCACCGGCACGGCGGCGCTGGCGTCCTTCGACACTGAATTCACCGCGCTCGAAGAGCGCCTCAACAGCGCCTTGTTCGAGCGGCTGCAGGTCGAACGCGACGGCGCCAAGCGCGCCAGCATGTTCGCTTTTCCGGTCGAGTTCGCCAGCCTGCGGCCGGTCCTGGGCGAGTTCATGGGCCTGGTGTTCTCCAGCGGCGGCGCGCTGCAGGACGAACTACGGCTGCGCGGCGTCTATTTCACCAGCGGAACCCAGGAGGGCACACCGATCGACCGGGTGATGGGCGCCTTGTCGCGGACCTTCGGATTGCAGGCGCGCGCGCCAGTGGTGGCGGGCCAGCGCGGAAAAAGCTTCTTCCTGCGCCGCCTGTTGCAGGACGTGATCTTCCAGGAACGCGGCCTGGTGGCGTTCAACCCGGTCGCCGAGCGGCGCCGCTTGGTCACCCGTACGCTTGGTTTTGGCGCCGTCGCGCTGGTCGCGACTCTGCTGCTGGTTGGCTGGGGCTTGAGCTTCACGCGCAACCAGGCCTATGTGCAGGAGGTCGGCCAGAAGCTGCCCGAACTGCAGAAGGCAGTCGATACGCTGCCGCCGGCCCGCTCGGCCGACATGCTGCCGTTGCCGCCGGTCCTGACGGCGGTGCGCCGGGCCGCCGAGCCGTCCGGGTTTGCCGTCGACGACCCGCCGTTCCTGCATACGCTGGGGCTGTACCAGGGCGACAAGCTCGATGCGGCGGCGCAGATCGCCTACCGCCGGTTGCTGGAACATGCGTTGTTGCCGCGCGTCGCCGCACGCCTTGAAGAGCGTCTGCGCGCCAGCAACAAGAACAACCTGGAGCAGGCCTACGAAGCGCTCAAGAGTTACGTGATGCTGCACACGCCGGACAAGTTCGACGCCGACACGCTGAAGGCATGGATCGCGGTGGACTGGGATGTCAACTACGAGCGCAGCCTGAGCCCCGAGCAACGCAAGGCGCTCGACGGGCACCTCGACGCACTGTTGGCGCTGGGCGCGCCGAATGCGGTCGCCGCGATGGACAAGACGCTGGTCGACAACACGCGCGAGATGCTCACCGCCTTTCCGCTGGAGTACCGGATCTACAGCCGGCTCAAGCGGCAGTACCGCGGCGACCTGCCCGAATTCTCGGTCGCCCGGGCGGGAGGCCCCAACGCGCGCCTGGTATTCGAGCGCACCAGCGGCGAGCCCCTGTCCAAGGGCATTTCAGGCTTTTACTCCAAGGACGGCTACCAAAAAACCTTCCAGGGCTCGGTGCAGGGCGCGGCCGTCAAGCTGGCGGCCGAGGAGTCGTGGGTGCTGGGCGTGCGCAACGACATCAAGCTCAAGGATATCGCCGGCACCGAACTCAGCGACCGGGTCCGGCGCCTGTACCTGGAAGACTACGTCAAGGCCTGGGACAACTACCTGGCCGACGTCAGGCTGGTGAAGCTGCAGGGCGTGTCCGCCAGTCTCGAGGCGGCCCGCGTGCTGGCCGCGGTGGATTCACCGCTGGCCGCGTATCTGCGCGCGGTTGCGAAAGAGACCACCCTGGTGCCGCCGGCCGGCCAGGCGAACCAGAGCCTGGTGGGCAAGCTGGCCGACCAGGCGGCCAAGAGCAAGGACGAAATGGCCAAGCTGGCAGGTGTGCAGCCGGCGCCGGAAGCGGCTGCGAATGGCCCGATCGAGCGCATCGTGGACGATCATTTCGCGCCCATGAACCGGCTGGTCCAGGGCACGCCGGCGCCGATCGACGACGTGCTGAAATTGTTCGGCGAGGTGTACGCCCAGCTGCAGGCGGTCGACTCGGCCCAGAAGAGCAAGTCGCCGCCGCCGCCGCCGGCCGGTGCGGACAAGGTGAAGGCAGCGGCGGGAACCCAGCCCGAGCCGATCCGCAGCATGCTGGCCACACTCGCCGATGCCGGCGTCAAGGGCAGCCGCGAGGGCGAACGG
>JANMYG010000411.1:0-3614 GCA_031381865.1 Betaproteobacteria bacterium
CAATGGGGGCCACTTTGCGGCAATCGCGCCAAACCACTCGGCCGTGCGCTGCGCCGCACGACCCGACTAACCCGATCCGCATGAGCTCTTCCGCGCACCGCCTTGTCGCTTATGCATGCCTGGCGTCGAGCATGGCGCTCACCGGCACCTACGTGGCTTTGTCCAAACCGCTGGTGGCCGTGTTGCCGGTGTTCCTGCTGGCCTGGCTGCGCTTTGGCATTGCGGCGCTGGCCATGTCTCCCTGGCTGCGCGCGCCGGCGCACGAACCGCCGTTGACGCCGCAGGTCAGGTGGCTGGTCTTCATGGAATCGCCTTTCGGCAACTTCCTGTTGTCGATCTGCATGTTGTACGGCGTGAGCATGACCAGCGCCGTGTCCGCCGGCGTGATTTTGGCCAGCATCCCGGCCGTGATCGGCCTGATGAGCTGGGCCTTTTTGCGCGACCGGAATGGTCCTCGCATCTGGTCTGCAACTGGCCGCGCCGCAACGCTGTGGACTGCTCGGCGACACCGGCGCAAACATCAGCGCCGGGCGTAGCGGTCTGGAGACAATTGCGCCAAGTCAATCTGCGGCGCCTCGCCCGCCAGCAGCTGGGCCATCAGTTTGCCTGTGATTGGCCCCAGGCTCATGCCCATCATGGCGTGGCCCGTCGCAATACTGAGATTCGAGAACTTCGCGGTGCGACCGATGTAGGGCATTCCGTCCGGAGAGCATGGGCGCAAACCGCGCCAGGGCTCGACCCCGGCAAAGTCCGACGGCTCGAACTCGGGGTAGTAACTCGCAGCGGCGTCGATGATGCCGCGCACGCGCAGCGAGTTGATATCCTCGTTCATGCCGGCGATCTCCATCGTTCCGGCGAAGCGCAGCGCCCCGGCCATCGGCGTTACCGCCACGCGCGCCTCGGCCAGAATGGCGCAGGTTCGCGGCAGCTGGCGCGGCTCTTTCAGCGTCAGGCTGTAACCCTTGCCCGCCTGCAGCGGCAGCTTCAAGCCCAGATCGCGCAGTGCCAGCGGAGACCACGTGCCCCCGCAGAGTATGAATTCGTCGGCTTCAAGCTCGCCGTGGTCGTGCGTCTTCAGGGCGCAAATCTGCCGCCCCCGCCCCACGCGCCAGCCCGTCGCCTCGGTGCTCCAGTGAAACGCGGCCCCCGCCGCCTGGAGTTCGCCTTCGAGCCGCGCCATGAACCGATCCGGTGTGAAATGGCAATCTCCAGGAAAATAGACCGCGCCTGCGATATCCATGCGCACGCCGGGATCGACCGCCGCAGCTTGTCCCGCGTCGAGGACTTCAGCCGCGATGCCCAGCTCGCGTGCCAGCGCCGCGGTACGAGCTTCCTCGTCCAGGGCGTGTGCGGTCTTGCACAGCATCAACATGCCCTTCTTGACCAGTCCGAAATCAGTTCCGGGCGACGCGGCAATCTCGTCAAAGCAGCTTCGGCTGGCATGGCTCAGATCACGCAGCAACGGCGCGGCGCGGCGCACATGCCGCGGCGTGGCAGCACGCCAGAATTTCAGACCCCAGTCGAACAGATCCAGCGACAGTCGTGGCTTGACGTAAAAAGGCGAGGATGGAATCCACATCCATTTCAGACCCAGCGCCACCATGCCGGGCGCCGCCAGCGGAACAAAGTGGCTCGGCACGATCATTCCCGCGTTCTCAAATGAACTGCCGTCGCGCCGCTGCGGATTGCGTTCGATCAGCGTCACGCGCCAACCGCGTTGCGCACAGTAGTACGCGGTACAAAGACCGATGACCCCCGCGCCGACTACAACAACGTGTTTGCCCACCTACCGTATGCCGTAACGAAACGGGTCCAGATCGTTTAGCAGGAGCTTGGCCTCGGCGTTGACGAAGGCGTGACCAGTGATCAGCGGCTCGATTTTTCCGGTCGCGCGGTCGAGCCAGCGGAAACTTGCGTGAAAGCTGCTGCCGATGATACTTTCCTGGACCCACGGCACGCCTTCGGCGAGCTTGCCGTCTGCGGCAAGACAGGCCAGCTTCGCGCTGGTGCCGGTACCACATGGCGAACGATCGTAGGCCTTGCCCGGACACAGGACGAAGTTGCGCGAGTCCGCGCCGGGGACCAGCGGCGGACTGAACAGCTCCACGTGGTCCACCTGCGGGAAGCCCTGCGAGTTCAGTGCCTGGCGCACGCGCCAACAATAGTCAGTCAGCTCGTCCACATGGAGCAGCGACATATTTTTTCCATGTTCCGCCACCAGAAAGAACCAGTTGCCGCCCCAGGCAACGTCACCCGTGACCGGGCCAATGCCGGGTACGTTGACGATCAAAGCTTTCTGCTCGCGCCAGCTGGCGACATTGGTGACCGACACCTCGCCGCCCGGATGCAGCGCTGCGGTGACGATTCCGACCGGGGTTTCAATGCGGTGTTGACCAGCCTCGATCCGGCCGAGGTGCGCCAGCGTGACTACGAGACCGATGGTTCCATGGCCGCACATGCCCAGATAACCGACGTTGTTGAAAAAAATCACGCCCGTCGCGCATGATGCGTCCTGGGGCTCGACCAGCAACGCTCCAACGACAACATCTGACCCGCGCGGCTCGTTGACGACCGCACCACGGAACTGGTCGAAATCGTTGCGAAATCTCTCCAGACGCTGCGCCAGCGGGCCCGCTCCAAGATCCGGCCCGCCGGCAATGACGACTCGCGTGGGCTCGCCGCCGGTGTGTGAATCGATGGTGGAGATAGTGTGCGTGGACATGGGGCTGGGGGCAGGACGGTTGGCGCGGGCCGACTCATGCCGTGGGCATCGGCCAGGTATCAGAGAGCCGGTAACCGTCTGGCCACGGATCGTCCGGGTCGAGCATGAACTGGTGTGTGCCGGTGATCCATGCGCGGCCGCACAGCGAAGGAACGATGCCGGAGCGCCCGCCAACCTGCACCTCGCTCTCGATACGGCAATGGAATTCCGAGCCGATGATCGAGCGGCCCACGAACCGGTCGCCGGTCTTGAGGACGCCTTTGGCGTGCAGCACGGCGAGGCGCGCCGAGCACCCGGTGCCACACGGCGAGCGGTCGACTTTGCCGGGGCGGATGGCCACTGCGTTCTTGCCCAGCGCCACGCCATCGACAAACTCCAGCGGGGCGGCAAACTGGCAAAACGATATATGGTCCCACTGAGGCAAGACCGGGTGCCGGAATCCAAGCTGCTCGTTGGCCGCCTGCGTTATTTTCAGTCCGACCTGCGCCAGATCCCTGGCTTCGTCGGGCTTGAGCATGAAGCCCAACCCATGCGCGTCGACAATTACAAAACTGTCTCCGCCGTAAGCCGTGTCCACCAGCAGTGTGCCGATTTCCGCCACTTCCAGCGTGGCATCGAGCCGGTCGGCAAAAGACGCGACATTGCGCACCGTAATACGCTCCGCCTTGCCGTTGCGGCAATCGGCCAGGATCTCGACGGTGCCCCCTGGGGCTTCGAGCGAAAAACGCGTCTGCGGCTCGACCATGGGCACCATGCCGGTGTCGAGCAGTACCGTGGCCACGCAAATCGAATTCGAGCCCGACATCGGCGGGGTGTCGGCGGGCTCCATGATGATCCAACCCATGATGGCGCGCGGGTCTTTAGGCGGAACCAGCAGGTTGACGTGGCGGAA
>JANMYG010000041.1:0-33153 GCA_031381865.1 Betaproteobacteria bacterium
TCGACAACTTTTGATCTTTCCCAATTTGATGACAAGTCAATGACCCTTCGACAGGCTCCTTTCGACAAGCTCCCTTCGACAAGCTCCCTTCGACAGGCTCCCTTCGACAGGCTCAGGGCGAACGGTGTCTTGAATATCGAAAACCTCAATCGTTGGCCCTTCGACCGTTCGTCAAGCTCTGGGCTGGCCAAGCTCAGCGTGAACGGTTGACATCTTTGAACGCAAAAGCGTATCAGGCGCCGGGGTGATGGCGCTGGCCGGGTTCACGACAGCGACGGTCAGGTTTCCTGCGGGCCGGGTTGCGGGGCTGCCTGGCCCGGCATGGGTTCAGGCTCCAGGTCGGGTTCTCCGCAGTGGCGCAGGATCTCGGCGCGCACCGCGTCGCGTAATGCCGCCGCCGCCGCCCAGTCGGTGCCCTGCGGCGCAATCGGCGCGCCAAATGTGACCGACACCGTGGCGCGGCGCGGGTACCAGGTTCCGTCGCGCAGCACCGAGCGCAGCCCGCGCAGCGCCACCGGCACCACCGGGATGCCGGCCAGCGCAGCGGCCTGGAAGGCGCCGGTGCGAAACGGCCGCAGGCCGGTCCGGCGCTCGAGCGTGCCTTCCGCAAACACGATCAGCGACACGCCGCGCTGGGCCGCGGCCGCGAGTTCGCGCGCATGCGCGACGCTCGCCGCAACGTCGAAGCGCTCGACGAAAACGGTGCCGAAGCCTTCGGCCAGCGTGCGCAGGATGAAGCTGTTGCGCAATTCGCGCTTGCCGACAAACGCATGGTCGCGGTATTCGAGCAGCGAAAGCAACACCACGGGATCAAGGTAACTGGTGTGGTTGACGGCCAGCACCACCGGCACGTCGCGCGGGAGATGGTCGAGCCCATTTGCCACCACCGCAATGCCCGCGCTGCGCAGGAACCAGCCGGCCATCGCGCGCCCGACCTGCCAGCAGCGGCGCCCGGGCACCAGCAGCGCGGCCGCGAAGACGACCGGGAACTGCGCGCCGAACGCCAGATAGGCGCGCGTCGCAAACAGCAGGCCGGACGCGGCCCGCAGCGCGCGGCGCAGCTGCGGCGCGGCGCTGGCGAGCAGCAGGCGCAGGAATTGCAGCCAGACCGCCGCACGCCGTGTCGACCGGTACCCGTGCTCGTAGATCTCGCGCGCCGCGACCCGGCGGATCTTGCCGCTCGAGGTCTTGGGCACCGACCCCGGGGGCGCCAGCACGATGTCGTCGGCCGGCTCGCCGATGGTGTGCACCGCGAGCGCGTTGATCGCGTGTTTCAAGGCGTCCTGGCGCGTGTCGTCGCGCACCCGCATTTCGGCCAGCACCACGAGGCGCTCGGTGCCGGTCGCCGGGTCGCGGCTGCCGAATACCGCGACGCAGCCGCGCCGGATGCCGGGGTGGTCTCCCACGGCCTGCTCCAGTTCGTAGGGGCTGATGTTGCGACCGGCGCGGATGATGATGTCCTTCTCGCGGCCGGTGACAAACAGCGTGCCGTCGCGCAGGTAGGCGCGGTCACCGGTGTTGACCCACGCGCCGTCGAACAGGCCGCGGGTCGCCTTGGGGTTGTGGTAATAACCCGAGCTCGCGGATGGGCCGCGGAACTGGAGCAGGCCTTCGTGCCCGTCGGCCAGTTCCAGGCCCATCGCGTCCACCACCCGCAGGTCGTGGCCGGCGAACGCCTTGCCGCAACCGACGACCTGCAGCGGCGCCGGGTCGCTCGGCAGCGCGGGCACCGCCGCGCCGCTGCGCGTGAACCGGTCGCGGTCGAGCCTGTCCAGCTGCCACGGTTCGGACGGAGGCGTCACGGCCAGCCCGACCGTGCACTCGGCCAGGCCGTACACCGGCGACATCGCGTTGGCGCGCAGGCCCCAGCGCGCGAACTTGTGTGAAAAGGCGGTCATGGTCTGCGCGCTCACCGGCTCCGCGCCGTTGAAGGCAAAACGCCAGCTGGACAGGTCGACGCCCTCCATTTGCTCCTCGGGGATGCGGCGCAGGCACAACTCGTAGCAGAAGTTCGGACCACCCGAGAGTGTGCCGCGGTGGCGGTGGATGGCCTGCAGCCAGCTGCTCGGGCGCGCCAGGAACGCCAACGGCGACATCAACACGACCGGAAAGCCGAAGTACATGGTGGCGAAGCAGCCGCCGACCAGACCCATGTCGTGGTACAGCGGCAGCCAACTCACGAACACGTCGGCCTGGGTGGCGCCGAGTGCGGCCCCGGCCGCCGCCACATTCGCGAGAATGTTGGCGTGGGTCAGCACGACGCCTTTGGGCTCGCCGGTCGAGCCCGAGGTGTATTGCAGGAATGCGATGTCCCCGCCCTGGCCGTGCACTGGCGCGAAAGCCGCAGCCGGCCCTTCGAGATCCCCCGGAACCAGCACCGCGCGCAGCGACTCGACCTGCGCCCGCAGCAGGTAGGCGAGTGGCTTCGCCTCCGGCACCGTGATGATCACGCTGGCGCCGGCGCTGCGCAGGATGCCGACGTGGCGCGTCATGTGGTCCTGGATCGTCGCCAGGCGCGCGGGTGGATACAGCGGCACCGGCACGCCGCCGGCCAGCATCACGCCGTAGAAGGCATACAGGTATTCCTTGCAGGTCGGCAGCATGATCGCCACCATCTGCCCGGGCGCCAGCCCGGACTGCGCCAGACGCGCGGCGTAGCCCAGCGCGTTGTCCCACAGCTGCCGGTAACTGATCGGGTGCTCCGCGCCATCTTCATACAGGTACACCGTCAACCGGTCGCCCTGGTGCACCACGTGGTACTGCAGCGCTTCGGTGAGTGTTGGCGCGTGCGCCGGCGGGGGCACGCCGCCGCCCTGCGCGAGACGCGCGCTGGCGGCAGCCGCGGCGTGCGGCGGCCGGCCGGTGCCAGACAACACGAACCGCAGCAGGTCGCGCGGTGTCTCGGCGGTCGCCAGCGCCCGCTCCGGCAGGCTGGTTTGAAAGACCTTCTCCAGCCGCAGCACCAGCTCCACGCGTGCGAGGCTGTCCAGGCCGAGATCCTTCTCGAGCGACGCGTCCAGCGCCACGCGCGGCTCCATGCGGGGGCGTGCCTCGCGCGCCACCGCCGCGACGACGTCGAGCAGCGCCGCGGCGTCGATCCGCGGCGGCGTGGTGTGTCGCGGGATCGGGTCCATCGGAGTTGCCGGCCTGCGCTCGCGGGTTCACCAGGGGCGACGCCGCGTCGGGTCAGTACACCACCGGCAACGCGCTGAGCCCGCGCAGCGTCGACGAATCGCGCCATTGCGCCGGGGTGGCGGTCAAAGCGGCGCCCGGCATGCGCCGCAGCAACGTGGCGATGGCGATCTCCGCCTCGATGCGCGCCAGCGGCGCGCCGAGGCAGAAGTGGATGCCATAACCGAAGGCGACATGGTTGCATTCGCGCCGCCGGACGTCCAGCCGGTCCGGGTCCGCGAACTGCCCCGGATCGCGGTTGGCGGCTCCGATGGCCGCCACCACCAGCGAGTGGCGCGGAATCTTCTTGCCGCCGATTTCCACGTCGACCCGGGTGACGCGCGCGGTGCGTTGCACCGGGCTGTCGTAACGCAGCAGTTCCTCGACCGCGCCCGGAATCAGCGCCGGATCGTCGCGCAGCAGCTGCCATTGCCCGGGATGGCGCAGCAACGCCAGCAGGCCGTTGCCGATCAGGTTCACCGTGGTCTCGTGGCCGGCGATGAACAGCAGCACGCAGGTGGCGAGCAGTTCATCCTCGCTCAGGCGGTCGCCGCCATCGTCCTCGGCGCTGATCAGCCGGCTCAGCAGATCCTGGCCCGGGTCGCTGCGCCGCGCCGGCAGCAGGCCGCGGAAGTACTCGCCCAGCGCGTGGCGTGCCGCGCGTCCGCGCCGCACGATGTCACGGTCCGACTCCAGACCCAGCGCGTCGAGGCTGCGCGTGATGTCCGATGTCCACTGCCGCAAGGTGTTGATATCGGTGGCGGGCACACCGAGCATTTCGCAGATCACTGTGACCGGCAGCGGATAGGCGAGGTCGGCGATCACGTCCATGGCGCGGGTGTGCTGCACGCGGTCGAGCAGCTGATCGACGATCTCCTGTACGCGCGGGCGCATGGCGTGCACGAGGCGGCCGGTGAAGGCCCGGCCCACCAGTGCGCGCAGGCGGGTGTGCGCGGGCGGGTCGCGAAACACCATCGGCCGCGGCACGCGTTGCGAGTCCTCGCCGTAGACCGAGGCGACCATCGGACCGAAGTCCTCGCGGCCGAAGCGCTGGTCGCGCAACACGGTCACGACATCGTGGTAACGGGTGACGATCCAGTAACCCAGCGCGCTCTGGTGCACCGGGTCCTCGGACCGGAGCCGATGGTAGAAGGGATAGGGGTCGGCGTGGAATTCCGGCTGCGACGGATCGAACAGCGGCGCGGCCGCGGCCTGGCCGCCCCAGCGCAGGATCGCCGACTCCGCCTGTTGCAGCCAGAACCGCATGTCCATCTCGCGCAGCATGTTGCGGGCCTGCACCAGGTGTTCGAGTGCTTCGGCCCGCTGGCCGTTGGCGCCGTACAAGCTGCCCAGGTGCAGATGGCAACGCGCGATCACCGGGCGCAAGCCCAGTTCGGCGGCCAGTGTGATCGCACTGCGGTAACAGGCCTCGGCGTCGGCCAGCCGTGGCGGGTCGCCCGACGCATGGATGTCGCCCAGCACCCTGAGGCTTTCCGGCTCCGCGAAGCGCTGACCGTGGGCGCGTAGCAGCGCCAGGCTGCGTTGTGCCGACTCCATGGCCCCGGTATGCCGGCCGGCCGCCAGGCGCGCCTCGCTCAGGTTGATCAGCTCCAGCACGTGGAACGGGATGATGTTCATCGACGCCGATTGCTCGGTCACCCGCTCCAGCAGCGCCAGGCCTTCATCGACGCGCCCGCCGCGCACGTAGGCCAGCCCGAGGCTCGGCGCGGCGTACTTGTACAGCGGGCCAAAATTGCCGCGCCGGCAGATGTCCGCCGCGCGCTCGAGCAAGGTGATCGCCTCTTCGATCTCGCCGCGCATCAGGTGGCGCTGGCCGGCTCCGGCATAGGTGGTGGCGAGACTGTAGGCGTGGTTGGCGGCCTCGGCGATGCGCAGGCTCTCCTGGGCCGCCTCGGTGGCGGCCGCGAAATCGCCCAGGCCGGCCAGGCACCAGCCCATCCAGGCGCGCGAGGTGACCGATTGCAGCGCCGCCATGCCGAAGCGCTGGGGCTTGGGTTCACTGGTGCGCCGTTCCAGGTTGCGCGCGAAGCTGTCGATGGCCTGGCGGAAGTTTCCGTGGCTCACATGGGCCTCGCCGACCCGGTGGTTCGCCAGCGCGTCGAGGGCGCCGTCGGCCAGCGTGTTCGCCATGGCCAGCGCGCGCTGGCCGTACGCGAGCGCGCGATCGGGGTCGCCGATGCACCAGCACCAGGTCGCCATGGCGGCCGAAACCCGGCCCTGGCGGCGCTGGTCGCCGAGCCGATCGGCCAGCTCTTCGGCCTCGCGCAGGACCTCGACGATGCGGGAAAATTCGCCCAGCGGTATCAGCGCACTGTGCAGGTCGAAGCGCAGGTCGATCGCCTGGCCCAGGGTGGCTTCGTTTTCGCCCAGGTGGCCGAGCGCCGCCAGCGCCTGTTCCACACACTCCACCGCCTCGTGCGTGGCGTTGCGCTCGGTCGCCCGCAGGCCGGCCTGGTGCAGGTAGGTGATGGCCTTGGCCCACAACTCGCCGCGCACCGCGTGGTGCGCGAGCTGGTCGACCGGGTCCGGCGCCGGACGGGAATCCATGCGCGCGAGCGCCTGCACGATGCGACCGTGCAGCGAGCGCCGCGTTTCGTGCAGCAGTGCGTTGTACGCGACTTCCTGTGTCAATGCGTGCTTGAAGCTGTACTCCAGTTCCGGGAACAGGCGCGTCTCGTACAGGAACTCCGCCGCCTGCAGCCGTTCGAGCAGGCCGCGCAGCGCATCTTCGTCCTCGTCCATGATCGCCTGCAGCAGGGCAAAAGGCACTTCGCGCCCAATGACGGCAGCCGACTGCAACAGCCACTTTTCCTCGGGCGAGAGGCGGTCGATGCGCGAGGCAAGCACTGCCTGCACGGTGGCAGGCACCTGGACCTGGGCCGTCTTCAGGTCCTTCAACATGCGGTACGCACCCGGCTTGCCGGCGATGACGGCTGTCTCGATCAGTGCCCGGACCCCTTCCTCTAGGAAAAACGGGTTGCCGCCGGTGCGCTCCACCAGCATCGCGATCACCGGTTGCAGCGCAAACTGGTCACCCAGCAGCGCCGTCAGCAGCGCACGGGTGCCGTCCCCGGTCAACGGTTCGATACGGATGCTGGAGCAGTAGCCCTGGGTGCCCCACTGGGGCTGGTACTCGGGCCGGTAGGTCGCCACGACGAGTGTCGGCAGATCCGCAACGTTGTCGACCAGCCGGTTCAACAGCACCTCGCTTTCGGAGTCGAAGGCGTGCAGGTCTTCGAACACCATCAGCAGCGGCTGCACCTGCGCCTGGCGCAGCAGCAACTGCTTGAGCGCATCGAAGGTGAGTTTCCGGCGCCGGGCCGGATTGGCCTCGAGCCATGCCGCGTCGGTGACCGGCACATCGAACAACGCGAGCAGCGGCAGCAGCGCCGGCGCCAGCGCCTGGTCGAGCGCCGCCAGCGCCGCGCCGATCTTGCGGCGGACCTGCGTGTCGTCGTCGCGTTCGTCGAGCCGGAAATATCCGCGCAACAGCTGCACCACAGGCAGGAACGAAGTCGCGCGGCCATACGAGATCGCACCGGTCTCGAGTACCAGCCAGTCGCGCGTGGCATCGCAACGGATGAATTCGTGCAGCAGGCGCGACTTGCCCACACCCGGCTCGCCCAGGATCGACACCACCTGGCCCTTGCCGGCGCGCGCCAGCGCGATCGCGCCGTGCAGCTGGGTGAGCGCCGACTCGCGCCCGGTGAATCGCGTCAGCCCACGCGCGACCGCCGCCTGCAGGCGGGTGCGGATCTGGCCCGCCCCGGTGACTTCAAACACGTCGACTGGCGCACCCATGCCCTTCACCGGCCTGGGGCCGAGTGGTGTTGCCTGCACGAAACCCTCGGCCGCGCGCAGGCCGTCGGCCGTGATCAGGATCGTGCCCGGCAGGGCCATCTGTTCCATCCGCGCCGCCAGATGCGTCGTCTGGCCAACCGCGGTGTAGTCCATGCGCAGGTCGCTGCCGACCGATCGCACCACGACCTCGCCCGAGTTCAGGCCCACGCGCACGCGCACGTCGACCCCGTGGCTGCGCTTGACGGTCCGGGCGCATTGCACCATCGCCTCCTGGATGCGCAACGCGGCATAACACGCCCGCACGGCATGGTCCTCGTGCGCCAGCGGCGCACCGAACAACGCCATGATGCCGTCGCCCATGACCTGGTTGACGGTGCCTTCATAACGATGCACCGCCTCCATCATGAGCTTGAGCACCGGGTCCAGAATGGCGCGCGCTTCTTCCGGATCGCGATCGTCCAGCATCTCCATCGATCCCTTGATGTCGGCGAACAACACGCTGATCTGCTTGCGCTCGCCAACCACCGATTGGCGCGCGCTAAGGATCTTCGCGGCCAGGTGCTTGGGGGTGTAGTGCTCCGGGGCAGCAGCCTGGGTGTCGTTGCGCCGTGCGCGGTTGGCCGGCGCCAGCGCCTGGCCGCATTGCAGGCAGAACTTGTGACTGGCCGCGTTGGCTGCGCCGCATGCGCGACACGCGATCGCTTGGCTCGCGCCGCACTCCGCGCAGAACTTCGCGTCGGCAGGCACGTCGGTACTGCAACGCAGGCACTTCATGTTGACGGTCCTTCACACCATGCTGGTTGGGAAGCGGGTGGTCGCGGCGTCATCGTACACGCGGGGCGGCGCGATGGATACCGTTTTCCGCCCTGCCGGTGCTAGAGTGGCGGTTCACATCGGTCCCGGCCCATCGCGGCCAGGACCAGCGCCCAACAACAACAAAGGGGGTGATGGTGCAGCCTTCGCAAACATCCGCGGGCGCGCATGCGGCCGCAACCACGGTGTCCGGGCCGGTCGGCGGCGAGCCGGCCGTGGTGCGCAAACTCCGACGCCGCCTCAAAAACCTTTCGATGGCGGCGTTCGGCCTGGAACTGCCGGACGGCAGCGTGCACCGCATCGGGGGCGACAGCCCGGCGTTTGTGCTGCGCGCCCGCACACCGGCGTCGCTGCGGGCCATCGCTTCGCTGGACGAGCTGGCCGTCGCGCAGGCCTTTGTCGAGGGCCGGATCGACCTGGCGGGTGACTTCCTGGCGGCGCTCGACCTGCGCAAGATCATGTCCGACCACCATCCGATGCATTCACTGTGGCGCTTCCTGCGACCGCTGCTGTTCGGCAGGCTGCGCTCCGACCGGGACTGGGTGGCGCGGCATTACGACTACGGCAACGACTTCTACTTCGCCTTCCTGGACCGGCGCCTGAGGTTGTATTCCCAGGCGCTGTTCGCGCACGACCAGCAGCCGCTCGAGGACGCGGCCGAGAACAAGCTCGACTACATCCTGCGCGCCTGCCGCTTGGCGGCCGGCTCCCATGTGCTCGACGTGGGCGCGGGGTGGGCGTCGTTCGCTGGCCATGCGGGCGCGCGCGGCGTGGATGTCACGATGCTCACGCTCTCGGCCGAGCAGTACGCCTATCTGCGCGACTGGAGCGCGACGTGTGCGCTGCCGTGCGCGCTGCAGGTGGTCAACGAGAACATCTTCGCGCATGCGCCGGCGCGCCAGTACGACGCCATCGTGCTGCTCGGGGTGATGGAGCACCTGCCTGACTACCGGCGGCTGTTCTCCCGCTTCAGCCGCCTGCTCAAGCCGGGCGGCCGGCTGTACATGGATTTCGCGGCGAACCGCAAGAAGTTCCATGTGAGTTCGTTCACCTACCGCTTCGTGTTCCCGGGCTCGCACACGCCGGTGGTCCTGCCCGACCTGCTGGCGGCGGCGAACCGCACCCGCTTCGAACCGGTGGCGCTGCACAACGACCGGCACAGCTACTTTTTGACCCTGCGCCACTGGGCGCGCAACCTGGAGGCAGCGCGCGACGAGCTGGTGCGCAGCTACGGCGAGCGGACCTACCGCCTGTTCCAGCTGTACCTGTGGGGCTGCGCGCACCAGTTCCAGCGCGACGGGGAACTGGAGAGTTACCGCGTGGTGTTCCAGCAGTCACACGGCGCGCCGTCGGCCGAGATCGGGCTGGACGGGTGACAACCGCGGCGGGCGGGAGTGCGGCGCCGCGGATGCGGACGGTGTTGGCAATCGGCCGGCGGAGCCGCGGCCGCCACTTGGCGGACCGGTCGCCGAGGGAATCCCGCCACGGACCCGTCGATTCGGGTTCGGAAAACCAATTCGCTGGAAACGAAGCCGCCAAACGAAGACGCCAATTGACAGGCACCCGGAACCGGACGGAAACTGTCCGCGCCGGTCCGCCGGGCGGCGGGGCGGTTGAACAACAACACGAAACGAAGGGGTGCCGTATGAAGAAGAAATCTCAACACGTTGTCAAGGCGGTTGCGGCTGCGCTGGTCCTGGTTGCGTCGACGATGGGCGGCGTAACCTACGCCCAGGTATTGGCGGCCCCGGACCCTGACGACAATCCGCCGCCAATTGGACAGCCCGTCGAGTGCGCCGACGGCACATATTGCGTGATCAAGATCAACGTGCGGGACTGCAGCAACGTAAGTGTCGACAACTCCTATGTGAAGGTGAAGTTCACGCGCGCGATTCGCTTTGAAATCGGCGAGGGGGCAGGCCTGTACGAGTTGGCTATGAACCTGCAGGATGGGACGCCTCTTGAAATTCCTGGCATCCTGTTCTACCAGCCGGGAAGGGGAAAATTCAAGGTCAAGTCCGGGGCGGACCCGGATCCGAAAAAGACCGCGACGATAGAGAATGTCGACACGACCGTCGATACGCAGCTGGCGCCGTACACGCGCCAGAAGAAGTTCCAGTACGGTGTTTACATGAAGGAGGTGGGTGCGACCGGTCGCGCCTGTACCCCCCTGGATCCCTGGATCCGCAACTACTGACCCGCGCCCGCAACGCTGCAGACCCGTTGGCAATGCGACGCGGTTCCAGTTGACAAGCCACTCGCATTGCGCCGAGACTGCGCACGCCGCCCCGTCGACCGGTGGCGCGGCGTCACAACCAGACCAAACCAAGGATCAGGAAAACCCATGCACAACACATCACATCGCGCCGCGATGGTCGCCGCCACATTGCTGGTGGGTCTCGCATTGCAGGGTTGCAGCGCGCCAGGCGGCCCGCCACCGTCGGACGGTGGCCACATGGTGCCCAAGACACCACCGACGCCGTGCAACCCCGGCATCTGCAAGATCAACGTGACCGTCAACAATTGCATGGGCGAAGGCGGCATCACGGTCGACCCGGACTTCGTGTCAGTGAACGTGGCGCGCAACATCCGATGGGTCATCGTCACGCCCGGGTACGAATTCGCGCCCAACGGCATCGAGTTCGACCCACCGAACGCGCAGTTCGTGGTGCAATCCAGCCCGACCAGCTCCGAATTCCGCATCCGCAACCTGAAGACGCAGAACGGGGATTTCTACTACTACGTCAACGTGGATGGTTGCCGGCGCGTCGACCCGTGGATTCGCAACAACTGAGCACGCAGCATTGAGCCGGCGCGGCGCCCGTCACGGCGCAGAGTAGCCGACCAGCGCCTGCACGCGCGCCAGCGCCAGCCCCAGTTCCGACTGCGCACCGGCGCCGACCTGCGCGCCGATGGCCGCCGCGACCGCGAGCGCCGCCTTCGCGCCGGAGCGATCACCGGCCAGGTGTTCGACCTCGGCGCGGTTGCACAGCAGCACTGCCTGCCCGATTTGCTCCGACGCGCCTTGCAGCAGCGCCTGGGCCGTGTCCAGGCTGCGCCGCGCTTCGTCGTGGCGCCCCTGGCGCGCATGCAGCAATCCCAGGTAGCCCAGGAACTGGCCTTCCAGCCCCGGGTCCGCCAAGGTGCGGGCAAGACCCACGGCGGCCTCGTAATGCGCCTGCGCCTGCGCCGGCCGCTGCATTGCTTCCTGCACGATGCCCAGGTTGCACAACACGATGCTTTCGAGCTGGGCATGCCCGAGGCTGCGTGCCGCGTCCAGCGCGGCCGCGAGATGCTCCTGCGCCTGGGCCGGGTGCCCGAGCAACTGCTGCAACAGGCCCAGGTTGCACAAGGTATGGCCGCCCAGGCGCAGGTTGCCGGACTCGCGCGCGGCCGCCAGCGCTGCCTCGTGGAATGCCAGCGCTTCTTCCATGTGGCCCTGGTCGCCGCAGACCAGGCCGAGGTTGCCCAGGATGCTGCCCTCGCGTTGCCGGTCGCCCGCGGCGCGCGCCAGCACCAGCGCCGCCTCGTGGTGCGTGCGTGCGTCGTCGATGCGGCCCCGGCTTTCCGCCAGGTTGCCCAGCGCGTTGAGCGCATCGCACTCGAGCAGGCGGTCCGGTATCTGCCGCGCGGCCGCCAGCGCCGCTACGTAATGGGTGCTGGCCGCGTCCGCACTGCCGGCGCGCAGGCTCAGGTGGCCAAGGTCGTTGATGGCTCGGGCCGCGCACAGGTATTCGCCGGTGCGCTCGGCCGCCGCTTGCGCCTGCTGCAGCTGCACCGCAGCTTCGGCGTCGCGTCCGCACCAGAACAATGCGTTGCCGGTGATCCACTGCGCGCGTGCCACGGCGCCGTCCGCGAGGGCTGGCAGCCGCAGCACCAGCAACGCCAGGTCGACCCCAACGCGGAACGGCCCGCGCTGGCGCAAACCGGCCCAGGCGCCCTCCAGCAGCGCGATGGCCATGTCGGCCTCACCACGCGCGGCGGCGCGCCGGCAGGCGACGACGAAGTTCTCGAGTTCCGCGCATGCGCCGGCGCCGGCAGCGGCCTCGTCCATGGCGGCGAAGCAGGCGCCGTGGCGCCGTTGTGCGGCCAGTGCTGCCGGCGGGCCGCTGCCGGCATAACGCCCGGCCGTGTGCAGGTGTTCGGACGCGTACTCCTGCACGCTCACCAGCAGGTCGAAGCGCGCACCGCCGAGCTGCTGCACGAAGGATTTCTGCACCAGCGACTGCAGGGCGTCCATCGGCCACGGTGCGTTGTCGCAGTCCGATAAATCCAGCACCGCCTCGGCCGCTTCGAGCGTCAGCCCGCCCTCGAACACCGAGAGTTGCGCCAGCGCCGCTTTTTCCGGTGGCGGCAGCAGCTCCCACGACCAGTCGAACACCGCGCGCAACGTGGCCTGGCGGTCGATACGCCCGCCGCTGGACACCAGCAGCTTGAAGCGCTCGCTCATGCGCGCCAGCAGCATGCGCGGCGACATGACGCGCACGCGTGCGGCCGCCAGCTCGATCGCCAGCGGCAGGCCGTCGAGCAGCCGGACCAGCGGACCGATCGCGTCGTGATCGTCGGCGCTGGCCGCGAAGCCCGGTTTGGCGGCCTGGGCGCGCTGCCGGAACAACACGGCTGCGTCATCCGGCGGCAGCGGCGCGAGCGCCAGCACTTCTTCGCCGGCGAGCCCGAGCACCTCGCGCGTGGTGACCAGAAACCGGGCGTCGCCGGCGCGGTTGAGCCACTGCCCCAGTGTTTCCTCGGCGTGGCGCGCGACCTGTTCGAAGTTGTCCAGGATCACGAGACAGGCGCCGCGACCGGCGATCGCATGGCCGAGTTGGGTCACCGGCTCACCCTTGTCCAGCGGCACCCCAAGCCCTTGCGCCACCGCGAACGCGATGCCGTCGACGCCGCGCGCCTGCGACAGGTCGCAGAACCAGACCCCGCCCGGGAAATCTCCCAGCCACGACCAGCCGAAGCGGGTTGCCAGGCGTGTCTTGCCGGTTCCGCCCAGCCCCAGCACGGAGACCAGCCGGGCGCCGGAGCGCAGGCGCCGTGACAGATCGTGCAGCGCCTGGTTGCGTCCGACGAAGCCGTCGCGCTCCGCCGGCAGCGTGTGGCGAATGCTGCGCACCGGCATCCAGAGCTCGCCCTGCTTCACGACGCGGTAGGCCTTGGCGCGGTCGCGCGGCGGGGAAACTGGCGTGTCGGCGTCACCGACCTCGAACAATTCGATCGGCTCGGCCACGCCCTTGAGGCGCCAATGGCCATGCGAATGCAACTGCGCCACGCCAGCGCCGAGCGCCTGGCGGGCGTGCTCCGACATCAGGACCTGTCCGCCGTTGGCGATCGACATCACGCGCGCCGCGGTGGCCTTGGCCGGGCCGTCCACCTCGAGCGGCTTGGCGCCGCGGGCCACGTCGGCGTGGCTGTTCTCGCGCAGCATGACCGGCCCCACATGCAGCCCGGCACGCGCGCGCAACGGTGGTTCGAGCCCGGACAACGCGCGCTGGTAGGCCAGGGCGTATCCCACCGCGTCGCTGGTCGCGTCGAACAGCAGCAGCATGCCGTCGGTCTTGTCGATCTCGCGGCCGCGCCACTGCGGCAGCAGGTCGCGCGCGAGCCGGTCGTGGGCGGTCCACAGGCTCGCGCTGGCGGCGTCGCCCAGCGACTCGGCGAGCTGGGTGCTGTCGACGACGTCGGTCAGCAAAAGTGTTTTCGACTCGCTCATGCGCAATTGGCCTCGATTCGATGGCGGCGGGCTTGGATCCGGCAGGTCGGACGCTTGACCGCCATCCCACGTGTCGACACCGGTGTGGCGCCTGGTGCCGAGGTCCGCTGCAGGGGCCGGCGCCCGAGCCCGAATGCCGGGCGACCCGATCCCGTTTATGAGTGTCGTGGTGGCCGCGCGGTCCGTCAAGCGCCGCCGCCGGCATGTCAGCGCCGGCATGGATTGCGATCAGCGTGATTGTGGTCCGTGGAATGCGGCCAGCGGCCACCGGCACACGCCAGAAGGAGAATTCCCGGCGCGTGTGGCCTTACGGCGCTGTTGGCCCAAGCTTTGCAAGACCAATTTTGCACACGCTTGATCGAACAGCGACAACGGTTGGTCGTCAGTAGTGCAGCGTTATGCAGTCGCCCACCAATGCCCGCAATACGGCAGTCCAATTGAATGATTTTGCGCGCCCGTCACCCGCCGTTCGTGTGGGCCAGCAATCGATCCGAAGGCGACCGACCGGCGCCACGCAAGCGGACCCTCAATGCGCGCAACATGCTCTGCGCGACCGACGTGATCGCACCGCAAGAGAACACCCGGACAAAGGCGAGGCGACTGCCGCTCAGGCCGGCCGCGCGACCTCGAGAATGCTCAGCGGTGATCGCGTCACGACGTTGCGGCGCAGCTCGAGCCCGGCCGCAGCGATGATGTGGGCATGCTCAGGCACGGTGCGCTCACGACCACCGGGCCAGACCAGCATGAACAGGTCGAGCAGCTTGGCGAACGAGGGTTCATTGTCAGGCGCGATCGCCGGCTCGATCAGCAGCAGCCGCGAGGCGGGCGACATCGCACGCGCACAGGCCTGCAGGATCGCGACGGCCTGCGTATCGTCCCAGTCGTGAATCACTTTCTTCAGCAGGTACAGGTCGGCGCCGGCCGGTAGCTGGTCGGTGAAGAAGTCTCCGGCGACGCCTTGACAGCGCGGCGCCAGTCCTTGCGCCTCGAACATCAGCCCCGCGCGCTCGACCACATGAGCGATGTCGAACAGGATCCCGTTCAGGCCCAAGCGGCTGCGCAGCACCGCAGCCAACAGGCCGCCCTGGCCGCCGCCGACATCCACCACCCACCCGGTCTGCGGGAAGTCCCATGCCGCGAGCACCGCTTCGTTCTCGGCGGTACCGCGCTCGGCCATCGCTGCGTCGAAGGTGCGCGCAATGTCCGGGTGCGCGGCCATGTGGTCGAACAGCGTCGCACCGAAGACATGCTCGAAGGCCGATTGCCCGGTGCGCACGCTGTACATCACGTCGCCCCAGGCCAGCCAGCTTTCGGGTTCGCCGAGCATCACGACGAACTCGCGCAGCGACCCGGGTTCTCCCGAGCGCAGTCCCAGCGAAAGCGGCGTCTGGATGAAGCGCCCCTGCGAGTCCTCGGCGAAGACCCGCAAGCTCGCCAGCGCACGCAGCACGCGCTGCAGGCTGCCGGCGTGCACGCCACACGCGCTCGCGAGCCCTTCGGCCGATTCGGGCCCGCCTGCCAATCGGTCGGCAATACCGAGCTTGGCCGCGATATAAAGGGCGCGGGAGGCCCAGAAGCCGGAGGCGATCTGGAGCAGCGAATGGGGCACAGGGACGTTTTCGGCAGGCATGGCATGGACTCCTCGGAGTTGGCGTCAGGGTGCGGGACGCGTGCCGATCGCGGCGGCGACCTTGGCCACCTTGACCCGTTGCTCCTCGATTGCTGCCGCGAACTCGGCCGGCGTGCCGGAGCGCGCCACCACGCCGATCGCCTCGAACCGGGCGACCACCGCCGGCTGCGCCGCGACGGAGCGCACATCGGCGGCGATGCGCTCGCGCAGGGCAGCGGTCATATCGCGCCAGCCAAAGAAGCCGGTGATGCCGTCGAAGGCAAGATCGGGGTAGCCGAGCTCGGCCGCCGTTGGCACGTTCGGCGCGAGTGGACAACGCGTGCGGTTGATCACCGCGATGAGCTTGAGGTTGCCAGCCTGTTCGTGCGGCAGCAACTGGGTCAATGCGGTGCTGACGACACCGATGCGCCCTTCCTTCAGGTCGGCCAGTGCCGGGTTGAAGTCGCGGTAGGGCACATAAACCATGTCCACGCCGCTGTCTTTCTGGAAGCCAGCAAAGGCGAAATAGGGCAGGCCGGCGGTGGCCGCCCAGTTGATCATCTCAGCGCGGGAACGGGCAAGCTTCAGCAACTCTGCCAGCGTGGCCACACCAAGCTTGGGCGACACGGCAATGGCGAGGAAATTGTCCGAGGACGCGGCGATGGGTACCAAGTCGCGGGCCGGGTCGTACGGCAGCCTTGCGTAGTTCAGCGGATTGATCGTGACGAGGCCGGCGAACGAGTACAGCAGCGTGTGGTCGTCGCGGCGGCCGACGAACTCGCGCGCCGCGATGAGGCCGTCTGCGCCGGGCAGATTCTCGACGATCACCGGCTGGCCCCAGATCGACGCCAGGCGTTCGGCGTAGACACGCGCAGTCACGTCCACTGCCGTGCCCGGCGGCAGCGGAACGATCAACCGCACCGGGCGTTGCGGCCAGGCCTGCGCCGACACCTCGCCGCCTGCGAACAGCGTGGCGAAGAGAGCCATCAAGATCGTGACCAGGTCGCGGCGATTCGGATGCATGGTGGACTCCTCAAGGTCGGGCAGTGGTGGTGCCGGAGACCGCGCTGCGCTTGCGGCGGCCAGCCCCGGGTCGCACGAGCGGAAGGTTGCCCTCGATCACGCGCACGAGCAGATCGAGAAGCGTCTCGCGTTCGGCGGGGTTCAGCGCGTCCAGGATGCGCAGCTGGTCGGCGTAGGCGCGTGGGTACAGCCGCGCGTGCAGCTTCTCGCCGCGCGGCGTGAGCCACAACAGGCGTGCCCGCCGGTCCTCTGCGCTGATCCGCGTTTCGAGCAGGCCCTGGGCCAGCAATCGCGCCACCAGCAGGCTGGTGCTATTGCGATCGATGCCCAGCCGCGCGGCCAGCGACGATTGATCGATGCCCGGCTCGCCGACAGCCCTGTTGATGTAAGCCATCACAGCGAACTCCAGCGGCGTGAGTTCCGCCTCGGCGATGCTCTGTGCTGCCGCCGCAGTGCAGATCTGGAAGAAGCGCCGCGCGAGCGCGAGCGGCACCCGACGCACCGCCGGTGCTGCCCGTTGGAGCTTCAGCATCGGCCCGCCGGGCTCATTCGACGTTTCGCTGGCGACGATCGAAGCGGCTCGGCGGCGCGGGCGGCTATCAGTGTTCATATTTATGATCGTCATACATATGATGATAATATCGTCGCAAAGGATCATGCTGTCAAGTAGTTCTGCCTTCGCGTCGCCGCTGGCAGTGCCACTGTCAGTGGCCGCGGCCGACCCGCACCAAAGCAGTGCTGACAATCCCGGTGCCCTCATGGCGCCGGGCGCCGAAGCACTGCAATCAGGGCGGCTCAGGGCCGCGGGTACCGCGCCCGGCGCTCCAGGTCGTCGAGGTCGATGTGGTTGCGCATGTATTGCTGGCTCGCATCGACCATCGGCTGGTGGTCCCAGCTGTGCAGCCGGCCGCGGGTCAGCGCCTGGTAGACCAGGCGTCGGCGGCGCTGGCTGGCCAGCACTCGCGCGTGTAGTGCCGGCATGTCCCAACGCGTGCGTACTTCGTCGATGAAGGACGCCAGCACGGTCTCATGGGTTGGTTCGCCTGCCAGGTTGCGCAGTTCGTCCGGGTCTGCCTGCAGGTCGAACAGCAGGCAGGGGTCCTGGCTCGAATGGATGAACTTGTAGCCGCCGCGCCGGATCATGACCAGCGGTGTGTTCGTGCCCTCGGCCATGTATTCGCCGATCACCTCGTCGTGCCCGCCTGCGCCCTGCAGGTGCGGCAGCAGCGAGCGTCCGTCCAACGGCAGCAGCGGGTCGGGCGTGCCGCCGGCGAGCTGCACGAACGTGGGCAGCAAGTCGATGCTGGACACCGACCCGGCCACCCTGCGCGGGGTGAAGCGACCCGGCGCATGGATCACCATCGGCACCCGCGCCGCGGCTTCGAACCAGTGCATCTTGTACCAGAGGCCGCGCTCACCGAGCATGTCGCCGTGGTCGCCGGAGAACACCACCACGGTATCGTCCGCCAGGCCACACGCGCCCAGTGTCCTGACCAGTTTGCCGATGTTGCTGTCGATGTAGCTGCAGGCGCCGAAATAGGCGCGCCGCGCGTTGCGGATCGCCTGTGCCGGCATCGTCTTGCCCCACAGGTCGATCACCTTGAGCAGGCGCTGCGAATGCGGATCCTGCTGCTCCTGCGCCAGGGTGATGCGTGGCAGCGGGATGTCGTCGTCCTGGTACAGGTTCCAGAATTCCGCCGGAATCGCGTACGGGTCGTGCGGATGGGTCATCGACACGGTCAGGCAGAACGGCTGGCCGGGCGTGTTGCGCACATGGTCGAACAGGTACTGGTTGGCGCGCTGCACCACCTCCTCGTCGAAGTCGAGCTGGTTGGTGCGCACGCAGGTTCCGGCCTGCAGCACCGACGACATGTTGTGGTACCAGCTCGGACGCACATCGGGTTCGTCCCAGTTGACCGTCCAGCCATAGTCGGCCGGGTAGATGTCGCTGGTCAGCCGCTCTTCGTATCCGTGCAGCTGGTCGGGCCCGCAGAAATGCATCTTGCCCGACAGGGCGGTCCGGTAGCCCAGGGCGCGCAGGTAGTGGGCGTAGGTGGGCACGTCGGCGGCGAAATCGGCGGCGTTGTCGAAGGCGCCGATCTTCGACGGCAGCTGGCCGCTGACGAGCGAAAAGCGCGAGGGCGCGCACAGCGGGCTGTTGCAGTAGGCGGAGTCGAAGACCACGCCACCGGCGGCGAGCCGGTCGAGGTGCGGCATCTTGAGCGGCGAGCGGGCGTCGTGCATCGGCAGCAGCGGCGCTGCCATCTGGTCGGCCATGATGAACAGGATGTTGGGGCGGGTCTGGGGCATGATGTTGGGCGCGGGTGGACATTGAAGCTGCCATGTTAGCGAGCCGATGGCGTCGATCCGACCATGCCGCGGTGCAGCGGCTCGCGGTGCGATTCAACGGGTGTTGCCGCGCAGGAGCCAAGTTAGACTCGGGCGATGGCAGCCCCACAGATCCCTGACGAGCGTGTCCTGGAGGTCTTGCGCGCCAGCGGCGTGTTCGGTGGGCTGGGTGAACACGTGCTGCAGGACCTCGGTCGTCTGCTGGAGCTGCAGTTCGTCCCTGGTGGCAGGATCGTCTACCGCGAGGGCGACCCGGCCACCACCATGTTCTTCCTGATCAGCGGGCGCCTGCGGGTTTCGCGCCGCGACCGCTCCGGTGCGCTGCAGCTGTACAACGAAATCCGGCCGGGCGAGAGTGTTGGCGAGGCCGGCCTGATCCTGCAGCAGCCGCGCGCGGCCGACATCACCGCCCTGCGCGACTCGACACTGGCCATGCTCAGCCGGGTCGACTTCGAGACTGTTTTCGCGCTGCATCCGCTGGCGCTCAACCGGGTGTTCTCGCAGGCGATCTTCAACCACCTGCGCCATGCCTCGCAGGTGGTCGAGCGCCGCCACGCCCAGATATTCGTGGTGTGCCCGATGGAGCCCGGCGCCTACTCGCGCGAGGTGGCGAGCGGGTTGACCAAGGCCTTTGCCCAGATCGGGCGCGCCTACCATGTGGCGCCGGAAATGGAACGTACGCTCGACCCGAATGCGACCGCGGGCTGGCAGGGCAGGGACCGCTACGACGAACTGGAGGAGCAGTTCGACTTCCTGGTCTATGAGGCGGATGGCAATTCGACCGCCTGGACGCGGCGCGCCTTTCGGCAGGCGGACCAGGTCATCTTCGTGGCCGATGCGAGCGGCTCGCCGAAGGTGGGCGAGATGGAGCATCGGCTGTCGGACGAACCGGGTTTCGCGATGAAACGCAAGCACCTGGTGTTGCTGCATCCGGCGCAGGCCCCTGATCCCGCGGAGTTGTCGCACTGGCGCGACGGCCGCGAGTTCGAGCGCGTCTACCCGGTACGCCAGAAGGACGCCGCGGACTACGCGCGTCTGGCGCGTTTCCTGAACGGCACCGCGGTCGGCGTGGTGCTGGGCGGCGGCGGCGCGCGGGGTTTCGCCCATCTGGGCGTGTTGCGCGCGCTCGAGCAGTCGGGCCGGGTGATCGACCTGATCGGCGGCAACAGCATGGGTGCGCTGATCGGCGCGCAATATGCATGCGGCGCCTCGCTGGACGAGATCCGCGAGCGCACGATGCGTTTCGCGCGCGGCGGCGAGCGTCCCGCCATTCCGGTGATCTCCATCGTGTCGGGCCGGCGGGTCGAACGGGACCTGCGCAAGATGTTCGGCGAGCGTTCGGTGGATGCGTTGTGGCGCCCGTTCTTTGCCGCCGCCTGCAACCTCAGCCGCGCCTGCACGACGGTGCAGGACAGCGGGCCGTTGTGGCGCGCGGTGCTGGCGAGCAATTCACCGGTCGGCATTTTCCCGCCCGTGCTGCACAACGGCGACCTGCTGGTGGACGGCGCGATCCTCGAGAACGTCCCAGTGGGCGCCATGCGCGTGCGGCTGGGCACTCCGCTGGAAAAGCGGCGCGGCAACGGCACCATCATCGCCATCGACGTCGACGTGCAGGACTACATGGGTGTCGATCCGGCGCTGGTGCGGCTGTCGCCCTGGAGCACGGTCAAGGGTTACTTCAGGCGCGGTGTATCCGCCTCGCCGGGCATCGTCGACATTCTTTACCGGGCCGGTCACATCGGGGGCCTGAACCAGCGCGCGCGCACGATCGCGCAGTCGGACCACTACCTGGAACCCCCGGTGGCGGCGTTCCCGCTGATGGCGTACCGCCGCGCCGCCGAGATCGCCGAGGTCGGTTACCGCTACGCGATGAAGGAGATCGAGCAATGGGATCGCGAGCCGACCGCGCCGTGACCGGCATCGCTTTGCCGCTGTCGCTGAGCCAGCGCGAAGTCTGGCGCGACCAGCGCGCGTGGCCGGGCAGCGCCCACCTGCTGATTGGTGGTGGTGGCTTTGTGTCGGGGCCGTTCGACCTTGCGCGTTGCCAGCAGGCGCTCGCGCTGCTGGTGGCGGAAAACGACGCGTTGCGGCTGGCCCCGCTGGAAGACGGAAGCCAGTTGCTGCTGGCGCATGTCGACCCGGCGCTGGACGTGGTGGAGATCGGCGCCGCGGTCGACCCGGCGCATGCCATGGACGCCTGGTGGCAACAAGCGATCACGCGGCCGTTCCGGTTCGACGGCGACCCGCCATGGCGCTTTGCCGTATTGCGCGCGCATGCGCAGCTGCATGGGCTGGTGATGTTGTTCCACCACGTCGTGATGGACGGCTGGGGCACGTCCCAGGTGATGCGGCGCTGGAGCGAGATCTACAACCGGCTTGACTCCGGCGCGCAACCGGCGCCGCTGGAACACGCGAGTTACCGGCAGTTCATCGAGGAGTCCAACCTGTACGCCGGCTCCGACGCCATGCGCCGGGATGCGGACTATTGGCACCGGCAAATACCGCAGCTGCCGCCCACCGTGATCGAGCGGCGCTTTGGCGATGTGCGCCAGCGCGAGCTGACCAAGGCGCGCATGGCGGTGCAGCCGATAACGCGCGCGGACTACGAGTTGCTGGTGCAACATGCCGCCGCGCAGGGTGTCACGGCCTTCAATTTCTTCCTGGCCGCGTTGGCCCTGTATTTCGCGCGCGTCAGCAACCAGACCCAGGTGCTGATCGGCGTGCCGACCCTGAACCGCGGTGGCCGCCGCTTCCGGCACACGCCGGGCATGTTCGTGGGTGTGATGGCCTTGCCGCTGCAGGTGGACGGGGACCAGACCTGCGCCGGGCTGGTAGGCGCCGTTGGTGCTGCGATGCGCCGCGGCCTGCGCCATCCACGATATCCGCTGAGTGAACTCGGGCGGGTGCTGGAGGTCACGCGCAACGGGCGCGACGGCGTGTTCGACCTGCTGCTGTCGTTCGAACAACAGGACTACGACGTCGCGTTCGGTGCTGCCACGCGCGTGAATTCGCGCCAGTTTTTCTCGGGCATCGCGCGTTATCCACTCGGTGTGACGGTGTGCGAGTTCCACCCACAGCAGGATCTCGAGCTGGTGCTCGAAGGCAGCAGTGCCTGCTTCGGCGCTGGCGAGGTGGAGCTGCTCGGCCACCGCGTTTGGGATATCGTGCGCCAGCTGGCGCGCGCGCCGCTACAGCCGGTGCGCGATGTGGCCATCCTGCCGGCGCCGGAACGCGAGGCGTTGCTCAGCACCGCGCACGCAGCGGTGTTGTGCCATCCGGATACGCAAACCTATGTCGCGCAGTTCGAGCACCGCGCGGCGACGCGGCCGCTGGCCACCAGCCTGGTCTGGGACGGCGCAAGCATGGACTACCGCACACTCGACCAACGCGCCAACCAGCTTGCGCATCGGCTGGTGGCGCTGGGTGCCGGCCGCGACCGGATCGTGGCCGTGGCGATCGCGCGTTCACCCGACCTGGTGGTCTCGATGCTGGCGATCGCCAAGGCCGGAGCGGCCTACCTGCCGCTGGACCCGGACGCCCCGGTGGCCAGGCTGGCGGCGATTCTGGAAGAAAGCCGCGCGGTGGCGCTGCTGATCCACGAGGAGAGCTGGGACCGGCTGGCGCACCTGCATGTACACGCCGCCGTCACGGGCTGGCAGCAGGCGCTCGCCGACGGCCCGGCGCAGGCGCCGCCCGCAAGCCCTGCGCCGGGGGACCTGGCCTATGTACTGTTCACCTCGGGTTCGACCGGCCGACCCAAGGGCGTGATGGTGGAACACGCCACCTTGTCCCGGCGCCTGGCCTGGTTGTCGCGCGTCTACGGTGTCGATGCGAACGACCGGTCGGCACAGGCGACGCAGGCGACCTTCGACCCCTCGCTGATCGAGTTGTGCCTGCCGCTGGTGCATGGCGCCAGTATCGCGCTGCCGCCGCCCGGGCGACTGCATCCGCAATCGGTGGCGGAGTTCGCGATCCGGCACGAGGTGACGATCATGGCGTTCGTGCCCTCGACGCTGGGTGGTTTTCTGGACGCGGCGGCGCACCGGCCGGAGCTGAAACTGCGCGTGGCCTGCTGCGGCGGCGAGGTCTTGTCGCCCGAACTCGCGCAGCGTTACCTGGCGGGCACCAGCGCGCGCCTGTTCAACGTGTATGGCCCGACCGAGGCCTGCATTTTCGCCACCGCCTGGGAATGCGAGCGGCGCTCCGGCGCCGCCGCATTGCCGGTGGGCACGCCGGTCGACGACACCCGCATCTATGTGCTGGACGGGCAACTGCAGCCCACGCCCTTTGGCGTGGCCGGCGAGATATTCATCGGTGGCGACGGACTCGCGCGCGGTTACCTCAACCGGCCCGATTTGACGCAGGAGGTGTTCCTGGAGGACCCCTTCCGCCCCGGCGGGAGGATCTACCGTACCGGCGACCGGGGCTGGCTGGCGACCGACGGGCAGCTGCATTTTCTGGGCCGGCTCGACCGCCAGGTCAAATTGCGCGGCTACCGCATCGAGCTCGGCGAGATCGAAGCGGCCCTGCTGGCCGTCGAAGGGGTCACGCAGGCTGCTGCCAAGCTGGTCGAACGCCATGGGCGCCCGGCGATCCATGCCTGGGTCGCGACCACCAGCGGCCATGGCCCGGACAGCCTGCAACGCGTGCTGCGCGTGCGCCTGCCCGATTACATGATTCCGTCCGCCATCCATGTGTTGCCCGCGCTGGCCACCAGTGGTGCCGGCAAGATCGATTACGCAGCCCTGCCGGAAATACCCGACCAGGTTGCACGCGCCGCGGTGCGGGGGCCGGCCAGCAAACTCGAGCGCGACCTGCTGGCCCTGTGGGAGGTGGTGCTCGAGCACCGGCCGCTGACGGTGCAGGACAACTTTTTTGACATCGGCGGGGATTCGCTGGCCGCCGTGAGCGTTCTCGCCGGTGCCGAGCGTTTGCTGGGGCGCAAGATCCCGCTCTACCTGCTGACCGAGCATCCCACGGTCGAGCGGCTCGTGATGGCCCTGGGCGCCGAGCTCACGCCACCGGGGGTGGTGGTAGATCTTGGTGCGGCGCAGGCTGACGCCACGATCTACCTGGCCGCCTCCGGGCACGGTGACCTGTTGCGTTTCCAGACGCTGGCGCAGGCCATGACCGGGGTTTGCGAAGTACGCATGCTGCAGCCACCGCTGGAGCGGCCGTTCAAGCGCATCGTCGAACTGGCGGCGTTTTATGCGAACGGTGTCCAGGCACACGGCAACGCGCCGTGTTTCATCGCCGGGTTTTCGGTCGGCGGCGTGGCGGCGCTGGAAACCGCCCGTTTGCTCGAGCAGCGCGGCGCCGCGGTGCGCGGCCTGATCCTGATCGACACCGTCTTTCCCAAGGCAGTGTGGGGCGGCACCTTTTACTGGCGCGTGTTCGGCTGGCTGGTGCGCCACCTGCGCATCCAGGACCTGAGCATCAACGGCCGCCGTCTTGGCGCCATGTTCAATGATCCAGGTCTGGTGGCGCAGGTGACGGCGATGCACGGCTACCGGCCGGCCGCGCCGGCTGCCCCGACCATACTCATCAAGACCGCGGGCCTTTCGCGTTGGCACCGTGCGCTGTTCGGCTCCTGGCGCAAGCTGATCGGGCCCAACCTCTCGGAGCGCCAGATCGCCGGGCTGCACGGATCGATTTTCCAGGCCAGCCAGGTGAAGCAGCTGGCGATGGTGCTGGCCGACATCGTGCGCGCGCGGCAATGAGCTCCGGCGAGGCTCCGCACGGCAGCCGGGCGGCGCTGCACCCGGGCCTGCGGCGCAAACTCTACCTGCTGGCCTTCGCGCTGGCCGCGCTGGTCGCCCTGGCGGCGGCCTGGGCCTGGACGCCGATGCGGGCCTGGCTTGACGTGGACCTGGTCGTCATGTCGCTGCAGCGGTTCGGCCGGGCTTTCGGGCCGGTGGCCGCCGTGTGCGGATTTGCACTGGCGCTGACGGTTGCGGTACCGTTGATCTTCCTGACCCTGGTGGCTGTTGTCGCGTTTGGCCCGCTGGCAGGTTTTGCCTGTGCGATGGCGGGTGCCCTGGTGGGTGCAGCGGCCAGTTACGGGATCGGGCGGTTTCTGGGGCGCGACGTGGTGCGGCGCCTGGCCGGCGAGCGCATCAACCAACTTAGCCAGCGTCTGGCGCGGCGCGGCGTGCTGGCGGTGATTGCAGTGCGCCTGGTGCCGGTGGCGCCATTCGCGGTGGTCAACATGGTCGCCGGTGCGAGCCACATCCGCCTGCGCGACCTGCTGCTCGGGACGGCGATCGGTATGACCCCGGCGACCCTGGCCATGGTGGTGTTTGTGGACCAGATCACGGATGCCCTGCGCCAGCCGACGCTGCTCACCTTTGCGTTGGCGGGCCTGACACTGGTGCTGATCATTGCCGGCGCGTGGGCGCTACGGCGCTGGCTGCAGGTCGGGGGTGTCAGCGACCAGCCCTGAAGCCGCGCCGGCGCGCGCGCGCCGGAGTCCGGCGGCGTCAACGGGCCACATTCGCGCGCGCACGGTGCGCCGGCGCGAACGCCAACGCGACCCGAGCCTACAGGCCGGCCGCGCTGCGCAGCGCCTGCGCCTTGTCGGTGCGCTCCCAGGAGAATTCGGGTTCTTCGCGGCCGAAGTGGCCGTATGCGGCGGTCTTCTCGTAGATCGGGCGCAGCAGGTCGAGCATCTGGATGATGCCCTTGGGCCGCAGGTCGAAGTATTCGTCGACCAGGGCCGCGAGTTTCTCGTCCGAAATGACCCCGGTGCCTTCGGTGTAGATGGTCACGTTCATCGGCTTGGCCACACCGATGGCGTACGCCACCTGGATCTGGCACTGCCGCGCCAGGCCGGCGGCCACGATGTTCTTGGCCACGTAACGCGCCGCGTAGGCCGCCGAGCGGTCCACTTTGGTCGGGTCCTTGCCGCTGAATGCTCCGCCGCCATGCGGGCAGGCGCCGCCGTAGGTGTCGACGATGATCTTGCGACCGGTCAGGCCGCAGTCGCCCTGCGGGCCGCCGATCACGAACCGGCCGGTCGGGTTGACCAGGTACCGGGTGTTCTTGAGCCATTCCTTGGGCAGCACCGGTTTGATGATCTCTTCGATCACCGCTTCGATGAAGGCTGGCTTCATCTTGCTGCCGTCGCTCATTTCGGGTGCGTGCTGGCTCGACAGCACCACGGTGTCGATGCTGTGCGGTTTGCCGTCCACGTAACGCATCGTGACCTGGCTCTTGGCGTCGGGGCGCAGGAACGGCAGCCGGCCGTCCTTGCGCAACTGCGACTGGCGCTCGACCAGCCGGTGCGCGTAGTAGATCGGCGCCGGCATCAGTTCGGGTGTCTCGTTGCAGGCATAACCGAACCTCAGGCCCTGGTCACCGGCGCCGGTGTTGAGGTGGTCGTCGCTGGCATGGTCGACGCCTTGCGCGATGTCGTTGCTTTGCTTGTCGTAGGCCACCAGCACGGCGCAGCCCTTGTAGTCGATTCCGTATTCGGTGTTGTCGTAGCCGATGCGCTTGATCGTGTCGCGCGCGACCTGGATGTAGTCGACGTGCGCGTTGGTCGTGATCTCGCCCGCCAGCACCACCAGACCGGTGTTGCACAGGGTCTCGGCCGCCACGCGCGACTTCGGGTCCTGCTTGAAGATAGCGTCGAGGATTGCGTCGGAGATCTGGTCCGACACCTTGTCGGGGTGGCCTTCGGACACGGATTCGGACGTGAAGAGGAAATCGTTCGCCATAGTATTGATGCTCCAGTAACAACGAGGGTCGCGTTGCCTGGGCGCCGGTGCCTTGGCGAACGCTTTAGCAGATTCACAAGGCACAATTGGCCGCTGCAAAACATCGGCCCATCGTGGTGTCGCCCTGCAAGTAGTTCCGTAACTCGGCGACCAGAGCATTTTACCCCAGGCATGACGACCTTCTTCAGACTGTTCTCGGCCATGCCGTTGCGGCTGCTGCATGCAATGGGCTGGATAGTCGGCTGGCTGGTGTTCCTGGGATCGGGCCGGTACCGGCGGCGATTCCTGGCCAACGCCAGGCTGGCCGGGTTTGAATTTGGCCAGGTGCGCGGCGCGGTCGGCCATGCCGGGCGGATGGTGGCCGAATTGCCGCGCTTGTGGATGGGTGCGGCGGTTACCTGCGAATGGGACAACGACGCCTGCGTGGACCGGGCCTATGCGAGCGGCAAAGGGGTCGTGTTCGTGACCCCGCACCTGGGTTGTTTCGAGATCACGGCCCAGGGACTTGCGCAGCGTTATGGCGCGCGATTCGGACCACTGACCGTGTTGTACCGCCCTGCCCGGCAAGCCTGGCTGGCGCGGTTGATGCTGCAAGCGCGCAACCGCCCCGGCTTGAACACGGCCGCGACCAATCTGGCTGGCGTGCGCCAGATGATGCGCGCGCTGCGCAACGGGCACGCGGTCGGGTTGTTGCCAGACCAGGTGCCGCCCGACGGCATGGGGCAATGGACACCATTCTTCGGCCGCGACGCCTACACGATGACGCTGTCGGCGCGCCTGGCCCAGCAGACCGGGGCCAGCGTGCTGCTGCTGTGGGGCGAGCGTTTGCCGCTCGGGCGCGGCTACCGACTGCATTTCCGCGAACTGCAGCAGCCCCTCGATGGCGCCCTCGATGGCGCGGTGCGCCAGATCAACCAGGAAATGGAGCGGCTGATCCGGGAATGTCCGGACCAGTATCTGTGGGGGTATGCCCGCTACAAGCAACCCCATCGCGGGCGATGATGGTGGACCGCTACGCATGTTGAGCCGCATCGGCATTCGGTTCATGCGCCTTCTGGCGCATCTGCCGTTGGGCGCGGTTCGGGCGCTGGGCTGGTGGCTGGGCTGGTTGCTGTACGGCCTGGCGACGGCACGCCGGCGCGTGGTGTGGGTCAACCTTCGCCTGTGTTTCCCGCAGCTACCGCGACGCAAGGTGCGCGGCATGGCGATCCAGACCTTCATCCATTTCGCGCAGGCGTGGCTCGATCGCGGCTGGCTCTGGCACGGTTCGCAGCAGGTGTTGCGCCACAGGTTGCGCCTGAGTGGAGCGCTCGAGGAACTGGGGGGCAACCAGCCCACGGTCATTTTTGCGCCGCATTTCTTCGGGCTGGACGCCGGGTGGACCGCGTTGACCCAGCAACTGCCGCGCCAATTCACCACCATCTATTCCAGCCAGGTGGACAAGGCGGTGGACGCGTGGATCCTTGCCGGAAGACGCCGCTTTGGCAACCCCCGGCTGTTCGGGCGCGAGGACGGGTTGAAGCCGGTGGTGCAGACGCTGCGCCACGGGCAACCCTTGTACCTGTTGCCGGACATGAACATCACGCGCCAGGAGTCCGAGTTCGTGCCTTTTTACGGCGTGCCGACGGCGACGCTGACGTCGCTGTCGCGATTTGCACGGCTCGGGCGGGCCAAGGTGGTGCCGGTCGTGACGCGCATGACCAGCGCTGGTTATGAAGTGCAGGTCGAGCCCGCATGGCGGAATTACCCGACCGACGACCTGATGGCAGACGCCGCCTTCATGAACCAGCGCCTGCAGACCTACATCGACAAGATGCCGACGCAGTATTACTGGGTGCACAAGCGCTTCAAGGTGCGGCCGGCCGGCGCCGGCTCGGTGTATTGACGGGCGCCCGAGGGTCGTCGCGCCGGCTGCTCGCGGCGGCTAGACAGCGCTTGCCGTTGTCGGCGCTTCGGTCGGTGGGACCGGCGCGGCGGGCGCCGCAGGCGCAGGGTGGGCCCATCGCCAAAGCAGCTGGGACACCTCGTCGATACCCTGGCGTTTGGTCGCCGAAAAGAGCACTGCCTGTCCGCCGCCGGCCTGCAATCTGGCGATCGACAGGGCCTTGGTGGCCTCGCTGCGCGTCAGCTTGTCCGCCTTGGTCAGGACGAGCAGGAACTTCATGCCCTGTTCGACCCGTGGCCGAATGACCTCGAGCAATATTTCGTCGAGGTCGGTGAGCCCGAGGCGCGGGTCGCACAGCAGCACGATACCGGTCAGGTTCTCGCGCGTGACGAGGTAGTTCGCCATCACCTGCTGCCAGCGGATCTTGTCCTGTTTTGGCACCGCGGCGTAGCCATAACCCGGCAGATCCGCCAGTACCGCATCGGTCACGCCTTGTTTGCCGAGCGAAAACAGGTTGATGTGTTGGGTGCGGCCCGGCTTTCTGGACGCGAAGGCGAGCTGCTTTTGCTGCGTAAGGGTGTTGATGCAGGTCGACTTGCCGGCATTGGAGCGCCCCACAAACGCAATTTCCGGCAACGCCAGCGCAGGCAGGAAGTGCAGCTCGGGCGCAGTGGTCAGGAACTTGGCGGTATGCAGCCATCCGGCCGCAATGCTGGACGCCGCGGCGGGCGCCGCCGGGGAGCGTGGTGTTGCGGTCGGCCGCTTATGCTGGATGGTCATGGATTTGGTGAGGAGCGGCAACCCGCATTGTAGAATCACGCTGTTTTGCCTACCTGAACCCATCCCCATGAAGTTGATTGCCCACCTGTTGCTGGCCACGTCATTGGCCGCCACCACCCTGTGTGTCTTTGCCGAGGACAAGAAACCTGCCGCGGTCGTTGCGGCGGCTCCGGCCAAGGCATCCAAACCGGACCTGGCCAAGGGGGAAGCGAGTTTCACGGCGGTTTGCGCCGCCTGCCATGGCGCGGATGGCAATTCCGGCACTCCGGTGAATCCGAAACTGGCCCAGCAGCATCCGCAATACCTCGTCAAGCAGTTGCAGGAGTTCAAGTCGGGCAAACGCAATAACGCGGTGATGAAGGGTTTTGCGGCAACCTTGTCCGACGACGACATGAAGAACATCGCTTACTGGGTCACCAGCAAACAGGCCAAGGCAGGTTTTGCCAAGGACAAGGAACTGGTTGCCACCGGTGAACGCATTTACCGCGGCGGCATCGCCGAGCGCCAGGTGGCTGCCTGTGCCGGCTGCCACAGCCCGAACGGCGCCGGCATTCCTGCGCAATATCCCCGACTGGGCGGCCAGCATGCCGAATACAGCGTGGCACAGCTGACGGCCTTTCGCGACGGAGTGCGCCAAAACAGCCTGCAGATGACGCAGGTCGCCGCCAAGCTCAATGACCGGGAAATCAAGGCGGTAGCGGACTACATCGCCGGATTGCGCTGACGGCCGGTCCGGCACCTGGTTCGCCGGGGAGCCAAGGGTGTCGCGCCGCGGTCCACAGGGGGCGGGTTCATCTCGGGATGCCCGCCCTTTTGCTTTGTAGTCGCGGCTGGCCTCCAACCCGTGCGGCCTCCGTGGGCTGTGACCGACCCGGGCGCGGGCAGGAACTTTGTAAGAACCCGGTTGCTCTGACGACCACCATTGCAGATTCGAGGACCGTGACATGATCATCAAGACCGCCACCGACGGATTTATCCATCCAGTCACCAGTGAAATCACCGCGCCGGAGATCTACCGCGGCCGCCGCGAACTGATCAAGCAAATGGCGGGCGGCGTCGCCGGTGTGGCGCTGGCCTCGTGGGCGCTGCGCCATGCGCAGGCACAGCAGCCGCGCCCTGGCAAGCTGGCGCCTTTGCCTGGCGGGAAGTCGGCGGTGGCGGGCGCCGTGACGATGGAAAAAGTGACCGACTACAAAGACGCCACGACCTACAACAACTTCTATGAGTTCGGCACCGACAAGGCCGATCCGGCGAAGAACGCGCACAGCCTCAAGACGACGCCATGGACGGTGGAAGTCGAAGGCCTGGTGAAGAAGCCGGCAAAGTATGCGCTGGAGGACTTGCTCAAACTCAGCGCACAGGAGGAGCGCATCTACCGGCTGCGCTGTGTGGAGGGCTGGTCGATGGTGATACCGTGGGTCGGTTACTCCTTGTCCGAGTTGATCAGGAAGGTCGAGCCGCTGGGTACAGCCAAGTACGTCGAGTTCGTGACGCTGGCAGATCGCAAGACCATGCCGTTTGTCGGGTCGAGTGTGCTCGACTGGCCGTATGTGGAAGGACTGCGCATGGACGAGGCGATGCACCCGTTGACACTGCTGTCCTTTGGCAACTACGGCGAAGTCCTGCCGAACCAGAGTGGCGCGCCGGTGCGGCTGGTGGTGCCATGGAAATACGGTTTCAAGAGTGGGAAGAGCCTGGTCAAGATCCGCTTCACCGACAAGCAACCTGCCACGGCGTGGAACCGGGCCGCGGCGAACGAATATGGATTCTTCTCGAATGTGAATCCGGATGTCGACCATCCACGCTGGAGTCAGGCCACGGAGCGCCGCATTGGCGAGGACGGCTTGCTGGCCAAGAAGCGCAAGACATTGATGTTCAACGGTTATGAAGCACAGGTGGGGCAGATGTACGCCGGCATGGACCTGAAGAAGTTCTTTTAGGGTTGGTTGCTGCGTTCTGGCCCGCCATGACTGCCAAATTGGTGCCGCAAATCGATCCGGCTGCGCGCGGCGCGCGTTTTCCGGCGGCGCGTTCAGGGCTGGATGGCGCCGGGTCGGGCAGCCTTGCCGTACTGGCCAAGAAGGCACTGCTCAGCCGATTTGCGAAACCCCTGGTGTTCCTGGCGGCGCTGCTGCCGTTCGCGTGGCTGTTGTTCGCGGCGGTCTCGAACCAGTTGGGTGCCAACCCGGCCGAAGCGCTGGTGCGTTCCACCGGTGACTGGACGTTGCGGTTCCTCTGCCTGGTGTTGGCTGTGACACCGCTGCGGGTCATCACACAGACGCCCGCGCTGGCCCGGTTCCGGCGCATGGTGGGGCTGTTCGTGTATTTCTATGCCAGCGTCCATCTCCTGAGTTACAGCTGGTTCGACATGGGCTTTGACGTGGCCGACATCGCGCGCGACATCGCCAAACGTCCTTTCATCCTGGTCGGATTCAGCGCTTTTGTGCTGCTGACACCGTTGGCGCTGACGTCCTTCAACCGCATCGTCAAGGCGATGGGTGCAAAACGGTGGCAACTGCTGCACAAACTGGTGTACGCCATCGCCTGTCTGGCGGTGCTGCATTTTTTCTGGATGCGCGCCGGCAAGAACAACTTTGCTGAAGTGTTTGTCTACGCGGCCATCCTTGGTCTGCTGCTGGGCTGGCGCCTGGTGCGGGCATGGAAATCCGGGCGCGGCTAGCGATCCCGGCGCACCGGGTCGGCGGTATGCGGAGCCGACAGGAGCGCCGGTGGTGTTGGCCGGCGCGCTGCCGGCATGTGTGATGCGTCCTGTAGTTCCAGGACATGAACCGTTCGCCCTGGGCTGGTCGAAAGGCCGAGTGGCTTCGACAAGCTCGGCCCGGACGGCCCCGCCGAGTGAACACAAATTGGTATCAGGCAGCCAGTCCCAACGCCAGAAGCTCGCAGCGCAGTTGATCGTCGATTGTCTCGCGCCTGCGGATCAGCCGCGCACCCGCGCCGCAAACCAGCACTTCGGCAGCGCGTGCGCGTGAGTTGTAGTTGCTCGCCATGCTCATGCAGTAGGCGCCGGCCGACAAGACAGCCAGCAGGTCGCCGGTGTTGACCGCGAGCTCGCGATCATGGCCGATCCAGTCGCCGCTTTCGCACACCGGGCCGGCGACCTCCCACACGGTGCTGGCCTGGTCGCGCGGACGCAATGGCACGATTGCGTGGTAGGCTTGGTACAAGGCCGGCCTGGGCAGGTCGTTCATCGCCGCGTCGACAATGCAGAAGTTCTTCTGCTCTCCCGGCTTGAGGTAAAGCACCTCGGTGATGCAGACACCGGCGTTGCCAACCAGCGAGCGGCCCGGCTCCAGCATCAGTTTGCGCGACCCGAAGCCGCGTGCATCCAGCTTGGACAGGATCCTCTGCCAAAGGGCTTCGGCCGACGGCGGCTGTTCACCTTGGTAATCGATGCCCAGTCCGCCGCCGAAATCGATGTGCTCGATGACGATGCCCGCCGCCTCGATCGACTCGATCAGGTCCAGCATGCGGTCCATCGCATCCAGATAGGGTGCCGCCTGGGTGATCTGCGACCCGATGTGGCAGTCGATCCCGACCACCCGCAACCCTGCCAACGATGCCGCCCGGCGGTAAACGGCGAGGGTGCGCTCATGCGCAACGCCGAACTTGTTGCCCTTGAGTCCAGTGGAGATGTACGGATGCGTCCTGGGATCGACGTTGGGATTGACGCGTATGCTGACCGGCGCTCGCGTGTCCATCGCCAGCGCTACCTCGTTGAGCACTTCGAGCTCGGATTCGCTCTCCACGTTGAAGCAGGCGATGCCGAGCTCCAGCGCCCGGCGCATTTCGGCCCGGGTCTTGCCTACTCCGGAAAAAATGACGGACGACGGGAGCCCGCCGGCGGCGATGACCCGCTCGAGTTCGCCACCCGACACGATGTCGAACCCGCAGCCGGCCGCGGCCAGCAACTGGATGACGCCGAGGGCCGGGTTGGCTTTCATCGCGTAACAGATCTGCGCCCTGCGTCCGGCCAGGCCGCGCTGGTAGGACGCGAGCGCGGCGGCGATGGCGGCTTCGGAGTAGACGAACAGGGGGGTGCCGTACTGGAGCGCGAGTTCGCTCAGGCAAACCTGCTCGACGAAAAGTTCGTTGCCACGGTAGGCGACGTGGGGGTGGCCAGGAAGGGTGGCAATTTTCATTCGGTGCGGGATGTTGGTGCGTCGGACGCAGCTGCCGCCGGGGCAGATGCCGGTGCCATGGTGGTGGACAGTCGCAGCGTCTGCACCAGCGTGGCGCGGTGCGC
>JANMYG010000447.1:0-4456 GCA_031381865.1 Betaproteobacteria bacterium
GGGTGCGATGGCCGACCACTGCCACAAGACCAATCCGCGCATCGCAACGGCAGACGATTACCACGCGATGTTGCAGCAGTCGATGTGAGCTGCCACGGCGCGGCGCTCATTGCGGTTCTCGCGCGACCAGCCAGTCGGCCCGGTCGCGGCCCTGCAGCACGGTGCGCGCATTCAACGCGTCGTTGGCCGCGATTCTGGCCAGCGCCTGCTGCCGGGTCAGGCCCCAGGCGGCCATGTGCCGCTTTGCCAACTGCTCCAGCGCGACATCCAGTCCCACATCCAGGTACCAGCACTCGTCGAGCAGGCCGGCCAGGTTCCAGCCGTCGTCACGGTGCAGCAGGTACAGCCCTTCGACCAGCACCAGCCGCACCGAGGGCGACACGGTCACTGCGTCTGGCACCGGGTCACCCACGCCGTGCGAAAAGCCCGGCCAGCGGATTTTCGCGGCTGCCCCGGCCCGCGTCGGCGCGTCGTGCAGGTCCAGAATACGCCGCGCTAGCGCCGCCGGATCGAAGGTCCACGGCGCGCCACGGCGCATCAACGCGGCGGCGGGATCAGGCCCGACGGCGAGGGCGGCCCGCGTCAGGTGGAACCCATCCATTCCGAGCGCCACCATCGCGTCCGGTCCGGCCAGGCGGTTCACCTGCTCGCACAAGAGCGCCGCCAAGGTGCTCTTTCCCGATCCCGGCAATCCGACCAGCCCTACCACCAGGCGCCGGGCGGGCGACTGGCCGACCAGTGCGAGCAGGTGCTGGACCGGGTCGGTCAGCAACTCAGGACGGACGGGGCCATGCACAGCGCAAGCACTCAGGATTGGCGCGTGTTTCTCCAGCGCTCGAGCCGGGGAATGCCATGCGTGAAGAAGCCCGCCAGAAAGCCCGGGATGCCGAACTCGGCGATCTTTTGCCGCACCCGGTCCTGCATTTGCTGGACCGTGATATCCGGCAGCACAAAGGCCCCACGCTCGAAACAGTGGCTGCAATACAGGCTGCTTTTGGAGCCGTCTGCATTCGTGCCGCCGCCCGACGCATCGCGCCTGAGCGGCATGCCGCAGCTCTGGCAGTTGCGGTATTTGTTCATGGCAGGATCCCCTTCCCGTCCGACGGGTGCCCATGTCGGGCATCGCGGCTGGCCGGCATCTGGGCGCCGATGTGAACCTGCGCGCGCGAACGCGCCAGTTGCACCTGCCTTTGCCGCTCCGCGAACCCGCGCTTCTGTGCGGCGGTCTTGGAATCGAAACACTGCGGGCAGCTGATGCCCTTCTCGTATTTTGGCGATGTGCGCTCGGCCTCTCCAACCGGGCGCCGGCACGAGCGGCACAACTCGAAATGACCGGGTTCGAGCCCGTGCCCCACCGATACCCGTTCGTCGAAGACAAAACACTCGCCCTGCCACAGGCTTTGCTCCGGCGGCATTGTTTCAAGGTATTTCAGGATGCCGCCCTGCAAATGGAACACCTCGTCGAAGCCCTGCATGCGCAGGTAAGCGGTGGACTTCTCGCACCGAATGCCACCGGTGCAGAACATCGCCACCCGGGGCTTCCTGCCCGCGCTTGCGTGCAGCGGCTGGCCGGGGCTGGATTGTTCCGCGATCCATGCAGGCAAATCGGAGAAGCTGCGTGTCTTCGGATCGAGCGCGCCGCGAAAAGAGCCGATCGCCACTTCGTAGTCGTTGCGCGCATCGACGAGCACCACATCGGGTTCGGAAATCAGCGCGTTCCAGTCTTGCGGCTTGACGTAACTTCCAGCCATCCGTGTCGGGTCGACGCCGGCAACATGCATGGTCACGATTTCCGCCTTGAGGCGCACCTTCATCCGGTGGAACGGCGGCTCGGTGGCCCACGACTCCTTGTGCTCGAGATCTGCCAGACGCGCATCCGCACGCAGCCACGCGAGGACCGCCTGCACACCGTCGGCGTCGCCTGCGATGGTGCCGTTGATACCCTCGCGCGCGAGCAGCAGTGTGCCCTTGACCTGGTGGTCGAGACATACGGCGAGCAGCGGGTCGCGCAACTCGGCGAAGTCGGGCAATGCCACAAACTTGTACAAGGCGGCGGTCAGGAAACGGGTCATGGACGATCGTGGTCTGGCAAGGTTTCAGCGAAGGCCTATTGTCGCCTGCGCCGCTGGTTCAAGCCGGTTCCGGCGCGCGCCGCCGGGCACCTCAGATTGGCCGGATCGCCCGCATGTCCGGGGCCCGCAGCCATTGGGCGAATTCGTCCGCCAGTTGCTGGCTCGCGGCAGCAGCGGTACTCCAGGCCCTGACCCGGGCTGCCAGATTTCTTCCATAGTGGATGAAATCCTGTCGATCGGGCAGTTTGGCATTGGGCAGTGTCTTGACCCAGTCCGGGTTCGGAGCCAGCAGCAACGTGGTGTCGAGAAAGCCGGTCGCCTTGTGGCGCCATTGGAGCCCCTTGTCCAGCCAACCCGGCACGACCGCGCGCTGGAAATGCGGGTACAGCACCAGTCCTGCGTTTGTGGCGGAATGGCCCGAACTGTCTTGCTCCTGCGCCACCCCTGCGGCGGCAGCGCTCGCAACACCCGCGTAGTTCAGGTGCAGGTGGTAGTCGGTGATGCCACCGTCCCAATACGCGCCGGCCGGGGCGCCGGGTATATCGTGGACCGCGCGCAGCACGAACGGAATCGAACAACTGGCCTGCAGCGCCAGGTGAAAATTGGCCGGGGTCAGGTTGACTTTCCGGGTGCGGTAGTCCGTGGTCAGAAACGGCAATTCGGCCGCCGCGGTCGAGAACACCACCCGCTCGAGCCAGGCGCCCATCGCCCGGCGGTGCAGACTGTTGGTCAGGAACGCCCCCAGGTAACCCAGGGGCGTGCGCAACCGGTGTTCGCGTCCCAGCAGGTGCCGCCCGCGGGCGGTGACGATGTGCAGGCGGCGCCTCGGGTGTGCCAGCACTTCGTGCATGCGCGTTCCGTAAAAATCGCGCAGGCTTTCACCAAACAACTCGCTCACGGTTTCGGGTGCCGGCCTGGTCTGGCCCGGAGCAAGTTCGTAGTGTTGGCGGATGTAGTCGTGCTCGAGCCGCTTGAAGGCGGTGAGCGGATCGTGCAGACACGCCGTCGCCATGCGCCATGCGCCAATCGACGCGCCGACCAGGTGCAGTTCACGCGTGCTCGGCGCCAACCACTCGCCAAACAGAAAACGGTCGAGCGGCCCCAGGATCAGGCCTTTGGGCCCTCCGGCAGCTCCGGGGATGGTGTGGATATCGGACGGGGCCAGGCCGTTTCGTGCAATCGAGCGCAGCGCTTTCGGGCCGGCGTACAGGCAAAGGGCTTGCATCTGCAGGGATTCGGTACCGGCCGGCGGCGCTTCACGCCGAGTTCTGGCTGGTCCAGTCGATCGGGTCCTGTTGCAGCACCATGTCGATGTCAAGGGCCAGCACTTCGCCGACCGTACCCGGGAACGTCACGGCCATTTCCCGCTGGTTGAGCCCGGCATCCTTGGATCGGGCGCGCCAGGCCGCCAGATGGATCACGCCGGCCAGCGGCTCGTAGGCGTCTTGCCGAAACGGCGTGTCCTGGTGTTCCAGCGCATCGACAATCGGCTCGGGAAAAAGCCATTTGCGCGCAAATCCGGCGCTGACCTGCGCATAGCTGTATCCAAACGCCTTGCGCTCCGCCTTGGCCCGGCGCGCGTCCAGTACCGGAATCTCCAGGTCGATTTCCGCCATGTCGGCCGGCATGGCAATACGCATCGCCAGCTCTCCGACGAAATGGATCAACCCGGCGGTGAAAGCCGCCTGCTGGTTCTGCCGGACGACGCCGGCCAACGAGCGGGAAACCTTGGCCACGTCCAGGCTGTAGTCCCAGAACTGCTGCAGGTTGACTCCCGACACCGCCTTGGGCGACGTACTGGCGGCCGACGCGGTCACGATCGTCCGCACGTGCCCGAGGCCCACGATGGCAAGCGACTCCGACACACTGTTGACCCGTTGCGACAGTTTGAAGAACCCGGAATTGGCAAGCTGGAGGAGCCGCGTCGCGAGCGCCGGATCGGTGCTGATGAGTTGCGTGATGCGCTTGAGGTCCGGCTCGTCCCGCTCCAGTTCGCTCAACAGCAGCGCGACGACTTTTGGAATGCTCGGCAGTATGAACTGGGACGCGAGCACGGCGGTCAGTTGCATGGGGTGCAGGCTCCTGTCTGGATAAACCCTAAGCGTTGAATTATCAATGCCCGCCCAGCGCACAAGAGCGCGGGTGGCAGATCGGCGCGCATCGGCGTCAAAAAGTCACAGAATCTCCAGCCATTGCGCCCGTTCCAACACGTTCCAGCGCGTCCGGCCCAGCGGGCCATCGAGCCTATCGACCCTATCGGGCCAGTTTGGCAAACGCCGAAGCGAGCGCCGTTGCAGCGGCAGGACGTGGTGCCGCCGTGGCGCCCGCGCCCGGCTGCCGATGGTGGCCGGAGCGCGCCGCCACCGGTTCACCCAGCTTCATCG
>JANMYG010000463.1:0-3789 GCA_031381865.1 Betaproteobacteria bacterium
CCGGCAACCATTGGTTCCAGCCGCACGGCGCCTGGCATGTCGTCACCGCGCTGGCCCTTTACCTGGCGTACCTGCATACGCGCCAGGCCGTGCGCGGTTGATGCATGGCCCATGCCGCGCGCACGGCACAACCGGCGGTCGCGCGTGGACGGCTGCTGCGCGATCGATTGCCTCGGTCGCGTCATCCGAACTATTGAGTCCGACTGCGGCTGCGGCCATAATCGGCTTCCCGCAAACCGCAAGTCAGAGGCCCCGCGCAGACCATGAACCCGACCAGAACCCTTTTCACCACTTTGGCCGCGCTGGCGCTGCTGGGCTGCTCGGCCTTTCCGGCGCCTGGACCGCAGCGCGACAAGACCTTCAACATCACGATCCTGCACACCAACGACCACCATGGCCGCTTCTGGAAGAACGGCGACGGTGAATACGGCATGGCGGCCAGGAAAACCCTGATCGACCAGATCCGCGGCGAAGTGGCGCGCGCCGGCGGCCACAGCCTGCTGCTCGACGGCGGCGACGTGAACACCGGGGTTCCGGAGTCCGACCTGCAGGATGCCGTGCCGGACTTCAAGGGCATGAACCTGCTTGGTTACGACGCCATGGCTGTCGGCAACCACGAGTTCGACAAGCCGCTGGCAGTGTTGAAGATGCAGCGCGACCTGATCAAGTTCCCGATGCTGGCGGCCAACATCTACGAAGGCGGCCAGCGCATGTTCCCTCCCTACAAGATATTCAATCTGGGCGGGGTGCGCGTTGGCGTCATGGGCCTGACCACCGAAGACACCTACAAGATGGTGAGCCCGGACAACGTCAAGAACATCCAGTTCCGCAGCGTGGTCGCCGAAGCGGCCAAGGTCGTACCCGAGTTGCGCGCCCAGGCCGATGTCGTGATCGCCACGACCCACATGGGGCACTATGAGAACGGCAACCATGGCACCCAGGCCGAGGGGGATGTCGAGATGGCGCGCGCCGTCAACGGCATCGACCTGGTAGTGGGCGGCCATACCCAGAATCCGGCCTGCATGAAGGCCGAAAACGTGCTCGACCGGGAATACGTGCCGGGCACCGAATGCAAACCCGACCGGCAGAACGGCACCTGGATCGTGCAGGCCCACGAATGGGGCAAATATGTCGGCCGGGCAGACTTCAGCTACCGCAATGGCGAGTTCAAGCTGCTCAAGTACGCGCTCATTCCAGTCAACCTGAAGAAGCCGGTCAAGGCTGCCGACGGCAAGACCAGCATGGTGCACTACACCGGCGAAATCGCCGAAGACAAGGAGATGCTCGCCATGCTCCAGCCGTACCAGGATTTCGGCCAGCAGAAACTGACGGTCGAGATCGGCTCCACCGACGCGCGCGTCGAAGGCGACCGTGCGGTGGTGCGCAGCAAGCCGGCCTCGATGGCGGTGCTGATCGGCCGCGCCCTGATCGACAAGACCAGGGCCGACTTCGCGGTCGTGAATGCGGGCGGCGTGCGCGATTCGTTCGCGCCCGGCAAGCTGACCTACAAGGACGTGCTCAAAGTCCAGCCATTCGGAAACACGACCGTCACACTCGACCTGACCGGCAAGGAGGTGATGGATTACCTCAACGCGGCCGCCAAGATGAGCGTGGGTTCCGGCGCTTTTGCGCAGTTCGCCGGCATCAACCTCGTGATCACCGGTGGCACGGTCACGAGCGCCACCATCAAGGGCGCGCCGGTGGATCCGGCACGGACTTACCGTATGGTCATCAACAACTTCGTCGCGGCGGGCGGCGACGGCTACCCGCGCATGACCGGCCACAAGAGTTTTGTCGACACCGGTTTTGTCGACGCCGACCTGCTGCGCGCCTATATCACCGCGAAGAGCCCGATCAGGGTGGCAGACTACGAACCGGGCGATGCGGTGGTTCGCAAATAACCGCGCCGGCCAGGTCCGGCGCCGGGCCTGAATCCAGCGCCTTGTTCCCGCTTCTCGATCACTTTTCCACAACCCGTCAGGAGACCACCATGGCCAAAGGACAGCAAAAAAGCAACAAGGAAAGCAAGAAGCCCAGAAAGGACACCGCGCCTCCCAAGCCGGTTTCTCCGGACGCCGTGCGCCCGACAGTCACGACCGTGGTGCCGGTGCGCGGCAAGCTGAAGAAATAGGCCCTGGCAAGGTGCACAAAGTACCGACCCGGTCGAGCGGCCCGCTGGGGCCCGTGCATGGCGCGCCGCCGGCAGGGTTGACACCAGGCGCCACGTCGGGCCGCCCGCAAGGCGCATGACGCCGCAGCGCGCAGCCGAAGCAACACCAGTGAGCAAACTCTCGCAGCGCAGGAAACCGGGCCAGCTGTTGCGCAACATCTCGGCGCTGGTGCAGGATGACGGCAGCCTGCCCGGAGTGATCGCGCAGGGTTACCGCCTGCCCCAGATGATCGAAGACCTGCGCAAGTACCAGGCCGAGCTCGAAATCCAGAATAAGGCCCTGCGATTCAGCCAGCGCGCCGCGGAAGGCGCGTCCGAGCGTTTCCTGACGCTGTTTTCGAGCGTACCGCTGGCGTTGATGGTGGTCGACGAACAGGGCATGGTGCTGGAGAGCAATGCCATGGCGCTGCGGCTGTTTCGTCCACGCGAGAACGACGCGCCGCTCAATTTTTTGCTGCCGCTGGTGAGCGACACCGACGCCCAGAAGGTGGCGGCATCGCTGGTCCAGGCCAAGACCGACGGCACCAGTGAATCAAGCGAGGTGATATTCCGTGCCGGTTCCGACGGCACCTTCGCCGGCGACCTGCATATTGCGCGCATCGACAACCCCCAGGACGAGCTGGCGCATTTCATCTGCGCCATCATCGACCAGGGGCCCTTGCTCGCCGAGCGGCGTGCGCTGCAGGAGAGTGCCGCGGCGCTGCGGCGGCGCAACGAAGAACTGCACCTGAGCGAGAACCGCCTGGCCGCCATCATCAACTCCTCGCTCGACGCCATCATCTGCGTGGACGCGGGCGGCAGCATCACGATCTTCAACCCGGCCGCGGCGGCGCTGTTCCAGTGCCCTTCGGCGCAGGCCCTGGGCAGCCCGCTCGAACGATTCCTGCCCGACGCGGTCCAGACGCTGGCTTACACCCAGCTCTCGACCCATGCCCAACTCGGCGAGATGGAGGGCCGCACCAGCGGTGGCAAACCGCTGGCGGTGGAGGTGAGCGTGTCTTTCGAGCACCGGCTCGACGGCGACATCATCACCGTCTTTGCGCGCGACCTGACCGCCCGCAAGAAGATCGAGACCCAGCGCAACGTGCTGGAATCCCAGCTGCGCGAGTCGCAGAAGATGCAGGCCGTGGGCACGATGGCCGGTGGTATCGCGCACGATTTCAACAACATCCTCGGCGCGATTCTTGGCAACGTCGAATTGGCCAAACAGGATGCGGGAGAAAACTCTCCGGCGCTGACCAGCCTGTCCGAGATCGAGAAGGCCGGGCGGCGCGCGCGCGACCTGGTGCGCCAGATCCTCACCTTCAGCCGCAACGAAACACCCAAGCGCAGCGTGATCCACCTGGCCGACGTGGTGCACGAAACCACGCGCCTGTTCAAGGTCACGCTGCCACCCTCGATCGACCTGGACGTGTTTATCGAGCCGCAGGTGCCCGCCGTGATGGCCGACGCAACACAGATCGAACAGGCGCTGCTCAACCTGTGCACCAATGCCATGCACGCGATCGGACAGGAGAAAGGCACCATCAGCGTCAAACTCGGCAGCACCTATTCACAGTCGCTCAAGGAGGAAAGGCGCGGCATCTCGCGCGGGCACCACGTCACATTGGCCGTGCGCG
>JANMYG010000500.1:0-3708 GCA_031381865.1 Betaproteobacteria bacterium
GCCAGCCTGAAAGACCGGCTGGATCGCTGCATGCAAATGGTCGCGGCAGCCACCAATCCGGTCACTGTAATGGAACGCATGGACCACGAATGCCGGGTGAAACAAGTCGAGTCAATACGCGGGTTGCGCAACGAATACGCACATGGACGTTGGCTGCCCTCATCTGGCGCGAGCAGTGACGACCCAGAGATGACATTCATTCCACTGCAATGGGCTTTTGCCAACAAAGAACCTCGGCCCGCCATCACGGTTCGACTATTGGAACTGGAGGAGCAATCGCAGATGATCCCATCTTCATCCGGGCATATGCGCAAGGTGCTGGTCCCGTTGCTCGAATACCGGCGCCATCAGCAGGACCGAATGACGTCACACGACAGCCGCATGATCGCTGGTCAAACCGCCATCTCTTCAGCCTTCATGCCCCCCTCGATCGCCTTCACGAACCACCCGGGACGTTTTCCATGACCAGTCCAGGTCTTGCCGGTTTCCTTGTCCTTGTACTTCGCCTTTGAGGGCGCCTTCTTTGCCTTCTTGGTTAAAGCCTTCTTCGGTCTTCCTGGTAGCCCACCCCGCGTCGCAAACAAGTCCGATGGGGTCAATGAGTAGAACGCAATCGCGGCCTTGACGCGTTCAATGACCCCCGCCACTTCCTTTGCCCGCACGTTCTCGGCTTCTTGCTGAAGCTTGTCAATCTGCTGCTGAATCTGAACCAGTGTTCGCGCCATTTGATTTCTCTCTGTGAACTCGAATGGCGACCATTATCGGCAATTGCGCAAAAGAAACGACTGGACCAATGCGGGCAACGGGCGAGAGCCGGCCAATGGGCATTGAGAGCTCATTCGACCGACAAACGCATTTCCTCGGTACTCGACTCCCAATCGCCTGTGCCATACCCGCCGTCGCGCCACTGCGTCCAGCTTGCATCGCCGTCATCCTCAATTTCATCCAGCAACGGAATTGGGGTGCCAAATTTGAAAGGGGGGATACCCTTGTCGCTACTCCTTACGGGGTTCGAAGACGTGGGCGGACGGTTTGCCATGGCCTGCTCCTGTGAATGTTGACGGCCCCACTCTACCGGGCGTGTTTTATTGCGTGTGTCGGACGACATGCCGATGGGGGGTTCTGAATCGCCTAATTTTTTCAAGTGGCAGAACGCACAAGCGGTCGGCGCAAAACATGCATGCATCCCGAACCGCCCGGGCGTGCAGACTCCGGCCATGGTTGTCGACGCGTGCATCCGGCGACAACCACGACCAGCGCCACGCCTAATGCTTCTGGCATAGTGCAGAGCAGTTCGCGGGCACGCGGCCCCGCCCACCATCGCCTGAGCAACATGAACCCCACCCCCTTGAAGATTGTTTTCCACGGCCAGAACGCGGCCAATTTCCGGCCGGGCTTCGAACAGCGCATCGACCCGCGGCACCAGATCGTGAACCTGAGCGAGGCGATCGACCAGGCCGGCGAACGCGAACACTTTGAAAGCGCCGACGTCGTGATCGGCATCCAACTCGACGCCAGCATGCCCGCTCCGCTGAACGCCAGGCTGTTTCATGCGCCCGCCGCCGGCACCGATTCGATCGACACCACACTCCTGCCGGCGGCCTGCACGCTTGCCAACTGTTACGGACACGAGAACGCCATAACCGAATACGTGATCGCCGCGCTGCTCATGCGCCATGTCCCTCTGGCGCAGGCCGACCGGGACCTGCGCCAAAACCGCTGGACCCTGAGCGCGGGACGCCCGGGCGCCACGCGCAGCGAGCTCGGCGCTCAGACCCTGGGGCTGCTGGGTTTTGGCCACATCGCGCAGGCCGTGGCGATGCGCGCCAAAGCCTTCGGCATGCGTGTGCATGTCGCCAACCGCAGCCCGGTCCAAAACGCGCTGGTCGATCAGAGCTGGCAACTCGATGCGCTGAATGCGTTCATGGCGTCGAGCGACGCGGTGGTCGTCAGCCTGCCGCTGAGCGCAAACACACAAGGCCTGGTGAATGCCAGCGCCCTGGCGGCCATGCGTCCCGACGCGGTGCTGGTCAACGTGGGACGCGGCCCCGTGGTCGATGAAAAGGCCTTGTTCGACGCGCTGCGCATGCGCCAGATCGGTGGCGCCGTCATCGACACCTGGTACCACTACCCGACCCCATCCCAACCCGAGTGCGCACCATCGGCGTTCGACTTCGCATCGCTGGACAACGTGCTCATGACACCCCACATGTCGGGCTGGACAGCCGGCACGGTGCGCCGGCGCCAGGAGACGCTGGCCGACAACATCACCCGCTTGAGCACAGGTTTGCCGCTGGTCAACGTCCTGCGCGGGCCCGCTGCATAAAGGCTGCGCCGGTTTCAGCTGCTCTGGCGCCGGACGATCTCGAAGCCCAGGTCGAGTTGCGGCTGCGCCGGTGCTTCGCCGCGCATCAGGCCCAGCAACATGTGCGCCGCGGCCTCGCCGATCCGGGCGCGGGGCGTGCGCACGGTGGTCAGGGTGGGCAGCATCTGGTCGCTGCCGGTCAGGTCGTTGAAGCCGGCAATCGCCACCCGTGAAGGCACCGGAATACCCAGGCGCAAAGCCGCCATCAGGGCGCCCTGCGCCAGGTCGTCGTTGCAGAAGAAGATGGCGTCGACCGCCGGGCGCTGCTGCATGATCTGCTCGAACAGGACGCCGCCCAGCGCCAGCGAGGACGGCGCGGGATTGAGCCACTCCAGCGTGGGCTCGTAGACACCCGCTTCCTGCAAGGCGATGCGCCAGCCGTACAGCCTCTGCATGACACGGGCATCGAGTTGTGCTGCGGCAAACGCGACGCGCCTGCGGCCTTGCGCCAGCAGGTGGCGGGAGATGGCGGCACCGGCCTCGGTCTGTCTAAAACCCACGCAATACGGCGCATCGACCAGGTCGCTGGCGGGCAGATCCATCAGGTGCACACGCGGCACCTGGCTGTGCTGCATCAATTTGCGCGTGGCCGGGTTGTGGTCCAGACCGGTGATGAGCAAACCCGCCGGTCGGTGCAGCAACTGCTCGCGCAACAACTGTTCTTCTTCGCTGGCGTCGTAATGGGTCACGCCGATCAGGGTCTGGAAGCCGGCGGCGCGCAGTGTCTTTTGCGCCGCGTCGAGCAGGTCCACGAACAAGGTGTTGGTGAGCAGCGGTATCAGTATTGCGACGTGGTCGCTGCGCTGCGACGCCAATGCACGCGCCGCCGGGTCGGGCACATAACCGAGCTTGCCGGACACGGCCACCACGCGCTCGATCAGCGCAGGATCCACCGCACGCTCGCCACGCAAGGCGCGCGACACCGTGCTCGGGCTCACCCCGGCTGCGCGGGCGACGTCACTGAGGGTCACCCGCCCCGTGGCGCGTTGGCTTTTCACGGACGGGGCCAAGGGGTGCAAGGGTTAATCCTAGGTGATTGGAGCAACGATACGGCTAGGATAGCGCTATCCCATCGTTTTGGCGAGCACTCCCATGATGCTCCTATTCGGTTGATTTCAATTGAAAAATAGACCGATTACCTTGGGATTTTCATGATTTTTTTCGGACAGCGCTGTCCGATGCAGTGCATTGACAGGAGCCACCGCGTTGTCCAAAACCGATGCCTCGGCCGTTGCCGAGCTTCACCCCCGGTACCGCAAGGCACCAGATGCCGTCTTCACCCTGTCCGCCCGTTCTCACGCATTCGACCCGGCAGCGTTGGCCAATATGCCGGCGGGAACACC